>JAAYEH010000513.1 GCA_012728855.1 Rhodopirellula sp.
AGATGGTCAAAGACCGGCCGGATCTCAAACCCTACCAGGGTCGTAGCCTTACAGTCATCGCCTGGATTTGGGCCCGGACCGTGAAAAGTCCCAATCCGGCCTTTGCCCATGTGGATGTCCCGCTCGCCGCCACCTTCATGCTGTCGACCAGGAAGGGCAAGGAAGCCTATGTCGAGCCGGTGATAGAAAAGGACGGGTATCGGTTTACCGTGAAGGTGGGGAAGCCGAAAAATGCGGAGGATGCAAAGAACGGCACCAAGCTGGGTCGAGGTGCAAATTTCAAGTGCCTGATGTCGGGTACGCCGATAGCAAGCAATCATATATACGGAGAGGCCAATGCGGGGCGAATGGCTGCGCTGCTGATGACGATTGTGGCCGAGGGTGACCGCGGACGGGTATACCTGGCTCCGACCCCAGAGCACGAAGCGGCGGCGCAACAAGCCGAGCCAGAGTGGAAGCCAGAGGTCGCCATGCCCGAGAACCCACGCTGGTTCTCGCCTCCGCTCTACGGCCTGAAGACCTACGGCGATCTCTTCACTCCCCGCCAGCTTGTGGCGCTGAACACGTTCTCGGACTTGGTGGCCGAGGCACGCGAGCGGGTCAGGCGCGATGCCCTTGCAGCAGGATTGGCCGATGACAAGATACCGCTCCGTGAAGCAGGCACCGGAGCCACAGCCTATGCCGAGGCGGTGTCGGTATACTTGACGTTAGCCGTGGACAAGATCGCCGATCGCAATTCGACCGTTTGCGCTTGGGCAAGTCTACGCGAACACGCCCGTAACACTTTTGGAAGGCAGGCTATCCCGATGGTCTGGGACTTTGCTGAGAGCAATCCTCTTTCAAATTCCAGCGGCAACTTCGAAGGAGGTATCGTTTCAATTGTTTCAGGACTTGGGGCTGTCAACACAGCAACGAATGGTCACAGCAGTCAGGTTGATGCTCAATCGCAGGATATTGCTGACGCCAAAGTTGTATCCACCGATCCGCCTTACTATGACAACATCGGGTATGCCGATCTTTCCGAATTTTTCTACATATGGATTCGTCGCTCTCTGCGAACGATCTTTCCCGACCTATTAGCTACGCTCGCCGTGCCTAAAGCCGAAGAATTAGTGGCAACACCCTATCGTCACGGCGATAAGGAGAAGGCAGAGGCATTTTTTTTAGATGGCATGACGCAAGCCATGAATCGCCTCGCCGAGCAGGCACATACGGCTTTTCCGGTCACTATCTACTATGCCTTTAAACAGTCAGAGTCCGAGAATATAGAAGGCACCGCCAGTACTGGTTGGGAGACATTTCTCGATGCGGTAATTCACGCCGGGTTCGCCATCAGCGGTACCTGGCCGATGCGCACTGAGTTAGATCGTCGAATGATCGGATCAGGCACTAACGCCCTCGCCTCCAGCATTATCATAGTCTGCCGTCAACGGGACACGTCCTCCCCCGCTGCCACTCGCCAAGAATTCATCAGGGAACTTAAGAGCGAGCTGCCGGAGGCCCTCGCACATCTCCAGCGCAGCAACATCGCTCCGGTAGACCTGGCCCAGGCTGCGATTGGGCCAGGGATGGCAGTTTACACCCATTACTCCAAAGTGCTCGACGCGGAGGGAAAAGCCCTTAC
>JAAYEH010000514.1 GCA_012728855.1 Rhodopirellula sp.
CGGGCGAAACGTACAAGCTCAGCGCCTACATCAAGACCAAAGGGCTCGAGAGCCGTGCTGCCGGACTGGTCATCCATAATAGCGGCTGGATTTCCGCGGTAGGCATCAGCAAACTACCGGCCGATTCCGACTGGACTTTCCATGAGAAGACTTTCACCCTGATTCCGTCCAAGAACAAGGAATACGGCCTGGCCATGTACGCCAGCGGCCTGACCGGCGAAATCCACCTTGCCGACGTTCGCCTGGAGGCCGTCAGCCAAGGGGCTCGTGATGGCTCCACCTCGCAGATGCCGCTGGTTGCCGCCCCCAGGCTTGTTCCTCTCCAACCCCTGCTCAACAAGATTCCCCGCGCCAACCCGGAGTTGACTTTCAAGTTCTACGGCCTCCTGCCGGAAAAGCGGGAAGCTTATGAATGTCTGGCAATCGTCGGTGGAAACCTCACTGCCGAGCAGGCTGTCCCTGTCGGCAAGGACGGCAAGATCCTCGTCAGCCTCGGCGGGCTTCCTTGCGGCGATCACCCGCTGAAGGCCGTCATCCGTCACCGTCAGACGCAGGAAACGCTTCTCGAAGCTGCCTACCCCATCACCCTTGTCGATATTCCCACCATCGACCGCAGCAACATCCGGCAGCTCAACAATCTTGTGGCAGAACTGCTCCACCAGCCGGTCGGAAATAGCGCGGCGCCGCAATCATTCCATTTCGTCAATCCACGCGATGGCTGGGTCTTCGTGGCCTTCACCACCGACACGCCGGCGAAAGGCTTGACCGTCAAGATCGACGGCCGCGATACGGTGATCACCGCCGCCACCGACCGCCTGGAAGCGTTTTGCGAACTTGCCATGGGCGAACATCGCATCACCGTCGACGGCAACAACGCCGCCGCGCGATTGCTCGTGCGATCGATTCCCGAGATCTTCAACTATCCCCCCTGCGTGAACTCCCATGTGGCAGAAAACGGCAGCTACGGCTGGGACTTCATGAAGAGGCACATCCTCTATGCCGTGACCACGCTCAACGGCGGCGTTCTGCCGGGCGACGCTCTCGCTCAATCCAAGGCCCTCGGCCTCAAATGGCTGGCCAACTTCAACGTCGATTCACTGGGCGATCCCGCCGAGGTGCGGGATCGCATGGAAAAACACGCCGGCATGACTCAACCGCAGTACGACGGCTTCACCAGTGACGAACTCTTCTTTGCCCGAGCCACCATCGGCAACTACAGCCAGGGCCTGAAACTGCTCAGTAACCCCCAGAACCGTCTGGTCTACACCTGGATCGTGGGCAAGCCCAGCATTTCCTCCCTCCACACCGACTTCATGTCCACCTGCCTCAACGCCTCCCGAGGCCGCGGCCGCCTGCTGTTCGAGGCGTACTGCCATCCCCAGGACAACGAACAAGCGGCCGCCGCCTATCTCGACGACATGATCGGTGAAACCATCCGCCGCTTCAACGCCTTCTTCCCCGGCGCCGCCGCCGGAACCGGCATCATCTTCGGCAATTTCAATCAGATTCCTATCATCTCCCTGGAGCACAATCCGGCAGTTGACTTCAAGTATTTCCTCGACATGCAGGTGAACCTGATCGCCAACAGCCCGGACTTCAAGGATCTGGCCACGACGGGCTACTGGGGAACCTACTACGGCGACGAGGAGTTGGTGCGGTGGTCGTTCAAACTCATGCGCCACTATGCAGTCGAAGGCAACAAGGAGATGCTGTCCACCCGCTATGGGTTCAAGTACAGCCCCGGCTTCCTCGTCAACGGCGACTTCGCCGACGGCCTGAACGGCTGGACCGCGTCGCCGGCCGCCGAAGGCTCCCTCCGCACGCACGCAATCGTCGGCTACGGCAAAAACAGCCAAGGCCGCTGGGGTGGCGGCAGCGCCGGCGACACGGTTTGCGTCATGACCCGCACTGCCGACAAGCCGAATCGTATCAGCCAGACCGCAAATGGTCTGGAAGTGGGACGTGCCTACTGCCTGCAGTTCGTCACCGCCGACCTCAAGGATGTTACCGGCAAGAGATACAACCCCCGCAGATACGGCATCCATGCGGAGTTGGAAGGCGCCGAGATCCTCGCTGACAAGGGCTTCGTCCATGTCGACCGGCGCAACCAAGGCCGTTATAAGGACAACCACGACGTCGCCAAGGTCAACCTCAATCGCATCGTTTTCCGTGCCAAGTCACCCGCTCAAGTCATTGCCTTCAACGACGAAGAGGCCGCCCCCGGCGAAGAACTCATCATCAACTTCATCCAGCTCAAACCCTATCTGGATTGATCTTGCGCGAGTTGGGCCAAGGATCGGCGAATGAATACCCGGGAAGGGGCCAGGAAAGTCCGCGGCTTGTCGGTTAAATGACGAATGTCGGACTCCACTGTATCGCATGTTGCGACAGTCTGCGCGACGGGTTCCTCGCATAATGCGTCACGGCAACGTCGCGTTCTCCGGGAGGAATGGATACGTAACCCATTTCCTTACAGCGGTTTGCATTGTACATCGCCACGGCGGGGGACGCGTGGTACGCGCTGTGCATTCGTATTGGTTATGCAGCCGCCGTACCCGCCCGCCTTTTGCAGTCTGCTGTTTTGCCTGGTGAGAAAAGCATGGACATCCACGAAGTGATTTCTCCGCACGCCCTTGAGCGATTCCAGCGTCCCCGCAATTACGGTCCCCTCGCCCAATTCAATGGCCACGCTCGCATCACCGGTCCTTGCGGCGACACGATGGAGATCTGGCTCCAGGTAACGGCAGCCGACTCTCGATGCATGAGTCGGAGATCGTTCCCCTGGAGATTGGCACGCTGAAGGTGATGTCGATCGGCTTCCTCCTGCAGAGCGACCGGGCGCCGGTGATCTGGCGGGGACCGATGAAATACAATGTCATTCGGCAGTTCTTGAAGGACGTGGGATGGGGGCCGTTGGACTATCTGGTTGTCGACTCCCCTCCGGGAACCGGCGACGAGCCATTGTCAGTGGCTCAACTCATCGGGCTGCCGGCGGGAGCGATCATAG
>JAAYEH010000515.1 GCA_012728855.1 Rhodopirellula sp.
AGTCGATCCGGCCGGAAGCGACCAGTTCCGCCCATCGCTGGAGATTCGCCCGGCAACTCTCGACATGCGCCGCAAGGGGGAAGCCGGCGAGATGCATACGCACCACGTCCGGGCGAAAGAGCGGTTTTCGTTCGACAGGCACAGCGAGTCCCCTCCTATGGCGACCCGATTGTAACGGAGAAGCGGGAGGGGTGGAAGGGGCGGAAGAGTAGCAGGCACGCTCCGCCGTGCCGTCCGCCGACCCGTTCGAGCTGTAACACATAGCGGCCGATGCAAATCTGTCTCCCGAGGCGGTGTCGCGGGGCACTCGGGCGGACGGCACACGGAGCGTGGGACGCTACTTTCTTAACTTGTACCGGTACTGGCCGTCTTGGAGGCGAGCGGTTGGTTTGCTCGCCCGTCCATTATTCTAGGCAAACATCAACCGCCCCTTCGGCTTGGGAACTTCACGTCCCAGATCACGAGCAGTTTCGATCCATTCGGCCATGACCCCCTGCATGTTGGTCAGAGCCTCTTCGTAGGATTCGCCGTCCGCCGCGCAACCAGGCAGTTCCGGAACCTCCGCGATGACTGCTTGATCTTCATCGCTCCAATAGAGGATGATTTCGTAGCGTGACTCATTCGTCATGGTCGTCTCCTGCTAGACGATATCGGTGAATAACCGCACGAACCTGCTTCACCTGATAAGCTTTCGCTTTCCCTTGCTTCGGTTGAAGGTTCAGAATCTCCTCCACCTCATCGCGCGTGAAAATGTGGTGGTCACCGCGAATACGTTCGATAAACCCAAGGCGCTTCAATAGACCACAAAGATCGGAAAACGCGATGTTCGCGTCGGATGTCCCTCGCAGCAGCGTATCCAAGATCTTGTCGCGTTTGGCCATCATTCCAAGGTTAACCTATCGACGCCGGAGATCGAGTAGCTTCACGGACACCAATCATCAGGGTGGGTGTGGCAGCCGCGAGTGTAGTGGGCACGGCCACCGCCGTTGAACAATAAGAGCCTATTCGAAAACCGCGTCGGGAGAAGGGGACAGTCCCCAGCGGTTTTCGGATCAACCATAATTCTATCGGACCTTGGTAGCCGCAACTACCCCGAGGCGTCCGCCGTGACCGAAGTCGCCCAACTCGTGGAAGTGGGCGCAGACGTCGTCGGAGATGGCCAGGTTTTCCAGGAGCGGGTCGTGGGCAAACAGCCCGCCGTTGTGGGCCGGTCTGGCGGATGGAGGTGACTACGATCCAATCGCAGGGGAGATTGATGGCGTAGCGGTAGCCCTGGTCGACAGCCGACATGCGGCGGCCGGCGTAGGGGCGCTCGAGGGGATCCTTGGGGCCTTTTCCCCAGGGCGACGAGGTATTTTTCGGCGGGAGAGGGCGGAATCAAC
The DNA here is from genome assembly GCA_012728855.1 of Rhodopirellula sp. Classification (GTDB taxonomy): domain Bacteria; phylum Planctomycetota; class Planctomycetia; order Pirellulales; family Thermoguttaceae; genus JABWBD01. The sequence continues at coordinate 1,383 of JAAYEH010000515.1, forward strand.
TCCGGCTTGCGATGATGGGGCGGAGTGAATTCCGCCCTACGTTGGGCCGGGAACTCGCCGAGGACGGCGTCGGCGAACTTGCCGTCGACTTGGACATGCCTCTCGCGGGAGATCGTGTAGCGCTGGTGGCGGTCAGCCGGACGGGTGTAGCCGAGAAGGTTGCAGAAGACGTCGGTGAGGAAATCGGCGAGCACCTCCTGCTCTTTGAACGAGTCGATCCGGCCGGAAGCGACCAGTTCCGCCCA
>JAAYEH010000516.1 GCA_012728855.1 Rhodopirellula sp.
CATCGTCGACGACGACGTGCTTTCCGCTCAGCCCACCGGCGTAGAAGATGGTGCTTTGGTGGCCGGGGCCATGCGTTACCGGACGATTGTCGTAGGACGGGCGAATTGGATGCCGCAAGTCGTACAAGATCGGCTCAAGGCGCTGGAAGCGGCGGGCGGGCAAGTCATCCGCATCGACGATCTCGGCCAGATCGGCGCTGCCCTGGGCAGGATCGCACCGACGATACGATGCGATCCGCCCTCGCCGGACCTCCGTGTGCTGGTGCGGCGCTGGACTGGCGGCGGCGCGGCCTTCCTGTTCAACGAGGGATCAAAGGCCTACAGCGGCATCGCTTCGCTCAATCTCGGAGGCAGCCTCTACGAGGTGGAACCGGCCACCGGGTTGACTCGGCTGGTGCGAACCGCCAAGTCAGCCGGCGGTCGATGGACAATCCCGTTGACTCTCGCGGCTGGGGAGACGATGCTATTGGTTGCGAGTTCGCAAGCGCAGTTCACCGAGGCCGCACTGCCAGCAGCACACACAGTTGTCCAGTCGGTCGAATTAGACGACGGCTGGACGGCGCGCGTGGATCGGCAGTACACTGTCGGAGAACACGACTACGAGGTTCGACCGTGGGACAGGGCTGACTTCAAACCGGTAAGCCTGGGCCCATGGGCCACAACGCTGAACCTCGGGGAAGATTTTTCGGGACACGTGACCTATCGCCGGACGGTGAAGATTCCGGAAACCTTGCGCGGCGGACGTGCGGTCTTGGACTTGGGCGCCGTGGAGTATGCCGCCCGGGTGCGTGTTGACGGTGAGGATATGGGATGCGTTCTGTGGAACCCATGGCGTCTGGAGTTGCCGTCGCTTGCGGGGCGCAGCGAGTTCGAGCTGGAGATCGCAGTATCGAACACGCTGGCCAACGAACTGACCTCGCAGCGGGTTCGCGACGCCTGGAGCAATCGCAAGGGGCCCGGTTGGCCCGGCCCGTATCACGAAAGAGAGTTGAAGTTCGAGACGGAGTCTCGCGGCGGCGGTCTGCTCGGCCCCGTACGCCTGCAACGGGCAACGCCGTGAATGACGGCGATCGTCCATGAACAAACGAATCCATGACGCGTGGAGGCCGAGCCGAAGGAAAGGAGCTAAACAACCGTGCTAATCCGTGTTTTCGCCGTTTGGGCCGCCTGCTCGGCCGCCGTCGCCGTATTTGCCGCCGAGCTTCCGCGGGACGTCAAATACGTGGCGCATCAGGGCGAGGAGGCGCTGGCGCCGAATCATTCGCTTCCGGCTTACAAGTTCGCCGTCGAGCACAAGCTCGATTACATGAAACTCGACGTCCACGAAACGAAGGACGGCGTGGTGGTGATTCAGCACGACTCGACGATCAAGGCGATGACGGGCGTGGATCTCGCGATCAAGGATACGCCCTACGCCGAACTCAAGAAATACGTTTACCGGCCGCGCGGCGGCTTCACGAACGAAACCATCGTGACGCTCGCGGAGGCGCTGGCGATCGCGAAAGCGCTGCCCGGCATCTGGATCGATTTCAAATATTTCACGCCTCCGTTCGCGGAGAAGGTGTTGAAGATCACGGCCGAGGCCGGCATCTCGCGCGACCGAATCATGGTGGCCACGTTCAACCAGCGGGCGCTCGAATACATGCGCGACCACCATCCCGACATTCGCCGCGTGGGGCATATCTCGATCACCCATCA
>JAAYEH010000517.1 GCA_012728855.1 Rhodopirellula sp.
GCCGTACCATAGGACACCTCATGAGTGAAGTCCGCTCCTACCTGAAGAGGAAAGATCGGCGCCTTCAGCGGCTCTACGCCCAAAAGGGCGGGCATTAGCTCCCAGAATCATGCAAGGCTATTTAGCACCCGGCTGAGCGCATAGTGGCCTGAATAGGATGCACCGTTGCCCAGCGGGGGAAACTCGAACAGATATCCGTAGAAGAACACCACGAGCTTCTCGCCTTCCGTTCCCCGCCGGCAGGCTGCTGCGATCTCGACCACGGTATCGGCCATTTCCCGCTGCCAGAAGCGATTGAAAAGGATCAAGTCTCGCTGACGTCGTGGGTCAAGAAGGAAACCGTGGGTCGCGTCGTGCCGGTGTTTCGCGGAAGGGATTTCTGCCAAGTCCGCGCCCGGCTCTCCCTGCGCCTTCAGCCAGCTTCGCCAGGCGTCTCGTGTGGGCGGCTCATACCCGCTCACGACCGGCCCCCAGGATTCATCGTAGAACCATTCCGCGCTGTTCTGGCCGGCAGGGTGGATGCCCGCGAAATGATCAGGAAATGCCTGGCCGAGATGGCGGCATAGCTTCTCCATATGGGCGGATACGTCGCGGCGGTAGTCACGGCTGGAGACAGTCGACAACCGGCCCGGCTTTCCGTTTTCGAACATCATACGAGCTTCGGTGTGCCGTTCGAGCCACCAAGGCGGAGCGTTCGCGCTGACGCGCGGAACAATCAGGGCCCGGGGATGCACGTCGACAGTCTGCCGTATGACCGCATCGATTCCTTCCCAGTTCTCGGGTTCCTCCGGCGGCTGCCAGCAGGATGGCATACTCGTGGAAATCAGCCGAACGCCGGCGTCCCGAGCCAGTCCGATCTGCCGCAACAACGGGCCCGGCGGACCGCCGACGGGATGCCAAACGCCATTTTCCACGCAGTAGAAAGCGGGAGTGATCTCGCCCAGGACCGAACATTTCACCTCGAAGCTGCAACGATACGTCTTGCGACGCTCGAGCGAGAGCCGGATATCGCTGTGCAGGTGGAAATCGGGCCAGCTCCTCCCCGGCGGTTCAGTCAGAGTCAGGTGGACTGCGCCGTCGGCGATTTCGAAGGTTCCGACGGTATTCTTCTCTCCGGGCGGAAAGAGGTTCCAGGTGTCTTCGAACGCGTCTTTTGCTCCGAAGGAGCCGAGCGGGAGCACGTCGCGGCCGGACTGGCAATCCACGACCCGAAGATTCCGCAACTGAATTCGACACGTCTTCTTCGGAAAGCGAAAATGGAGCGTCCCCCGCTGATCCACATCGCGGTTTAGAGTGAACTCGAAAGACACCGATTGCCAGGTGTCCGGCGCCGCGATGGCGACAGACCCGCCGCCCGGCGAGCCGAAGAAGAACCTCGGCGGAACCGCTTCACCGTCGACAAAGATCTGCGGTCCACCCGGCGTATTGCGGACCGTGACGGTGACTTCGGCGAAGGCAGCCGAAACTACGAGGAAAAGGAGTATTGTCGAAATACCGACCTCTCTGCGAAGGGAGATCTTCGACAGCAGTTCTTGCGGAAATGAGAACCTATGCACGTTGGGCTCCTCGGGGCTGAACTTGGAGGCGAGAAGTCCAGGATAACCGCGCGGCCGGCGTTCGTCCATTCTAGTGAAAGGCGACGTCGACGGCACAGATTGCTTTTCTGGCACCAGGCTCGATCCTTCCATTCCAGCGGGTTGGCGCAGATCGCAGAAGTTGCACAGCGTTGGGAAGATGTCCATGTCATCACGGGTGAGTCGACGAGCTTGCCCTGGGACAGAGCACGCGGAAGCGACCAGATAAAGGGAATGCTGGCCGACATCGCGGAGGTTGATCTCATCCAGCTTCTTGAGGAATCGTGCGAATTCCTCGTCGACGTAGGTCACCATTCCGCACTACATGGCGTTCGTGCGACGGACATCCTTCTCGGTCGCTCTGGCCAGCGTGTACTTCTGCCGCTCCTGCTTCGAGACGGCCGGCAACTCGTCGATCAAACGCGGTGGGGCGTGCGGCGGGCTGATTTTGCCGTAGCACAGAATACGGCTGTTGGATCGTGAACGGGAAGTGCGGCTTGGGGAAGGAAACGCCCAGGAATTACTCTCCGCTGCTGATCTGATTCACGAAGGCGACGGTCTCATTGCAATGAGATGTGTCGTGTTCTTCCACCGCCTACTTCGAGACCTGAGATTCCTGCGGAAGCCGATCAAAGCTCTCGTTCCGTGACGGTCGTCTATGACCGTCGAACGCCAGCTTCCAGCAACAGCAGCGCGTTTGGACTTCAAGGCTGAGGATACCTCGCGCAGCCAAGACACGAAGGGAATCTTCGTTCGGTCCGAACCGCAGGCATGTTTGGTCTACTAACGCCTGGGCTCGCTGATGGTTCGTGGTAGCCAAACGGCACGACTACCCCGCCCGTGAGCTGTCCATATGTTGCTTAACAACCGCCTTGTTTCGAGGCATTTTCCCATGACAGGACCAGTACCGCGGTGGGCGATGCCAGCCACGAGGCTGATCCTGTCAATCTGAGCCCTCTTTTCGCTTCGCCCCCCGTGTTACTGCGGGGCGGCGTGTTTTTCGATACGACCGCACCGCTGGGAGGCGGCGTTAGCCATTGGAGATCGTGGGCGTGACCGGCGTCCCGCCGGAATGTGGCGGGTTTAGCTGGCCAGGGCAAGACAGTGGTAGTCTTTCAGCAGGGCACGATGCGGGTGGAGTTGTAACTGCTCCCGCTCAATCCGCTCCGTCTGA
>JAAYEH010000518.1 GCA_012728855.1 Rhodopirellula sp.
AAGTACACGATCTTCCTCGGCGGCCGGCTGTTCGGCGACCGCCTGGCGTTTTTATTCAAGGACTTGGTTCCCTTGGAAGCGATCGTCTCGACGCTCGTCCCGATCTTGACCTACTTCCGCCAAGATCGCCAGAGCGGCGAATCCCTGGGCGATTTCTGCCATCGCAAAGGGGCCGACGATCTGCGGGCCTTCAGCGACGAGTTCGCCCTTGCCGAGGCATAAAGTACGTCAGGCTTTCCTGCCTGACGTACTACTTGCCTGTCGCCGCGGGTCGGAACTTGACTTCATAAGCTTCGCCTACCTTCAGATCAATGGTTGGTGGGCCGTCGATTTCCCGCCCCCGCGGGGCGCTGAGTTGGTGCCGGCCATCGCACGAGGCTCGCAGTACGGCCCGCGTAGCACAACCGTCTTCCCATTGGATCTCCACTTCCACTCCGCCCCGCGCCCGCAGCCCTTTCACCTCGCCGCACGGCCACGCGGCCGGCAACGCGGGAAGCAGAGCGATGCGGCCCTCGTGACTCGCCAGCAGCATCTCGGCGACGCCCGCCGTGCCGCCGAAATTGCCGTCGATCTGGAAAGGAGTGGGATTGTTCTCCCAACACTTGTCCAGCAGGTTCGGATTGGCATTGCGGGCGATGAGTTTCATGAGTCGGTCGTGGGCGAGTTCGCCGTCGCCCAGCCGGGCGTAGAGAGCGACCTGCCATGCCCGGCCCCAGCCGATCGGACCGTCGCCGCGAAACTCCAGCGAACGGCGAACCGCGGCGGCCAGGTCCGGGGTCTTGCCCGGCGTGATCTCGTCGCCCGGGTAGAGGGCCCAAAGATGCGAGAGGTGTCGATGGTGGTCGTTGGGATCGTCGCGGTCTTCCAGCCATTCCTGCAACTGACCGTGCCGGCCGATCCGGTTCGGAGCGATACGGGCACGCAACCCTTGGAGCTTTGCACGGAAGTCCTCATCGACGCCGAGAATTTCGCCCGCTTCGATCACCCAGCCGAAAAGCGACCGGATGATCTGGTGGTCCATGGTGGGGCCCATCACCAGGCCGCCGTGCTCGGGCGAGTTGGAAGGGCCGGAAATCAGCGGGCCGTCGCCGTCGCGGGGGTCTTCCACGAGGTAATCGGCGAAGAAGAGGGCGGCCTCTTTGAGGATCGGATAGGCTCGATCGCGCAGGAACCGCCGGTCGCCGCCGTACTGGTAGTGCCACCAGAGATGCTGGCAGAGCCAGGCGCCGCCGGTCGGCCAGATGCCGTGGTTCGCCGCGTTGATCGGCGCCGTTCCGCGCCACAGATCGAAATTGTGGTGCAGCACCCAGCCACGGCAATTGTAGTGGACCTTCGCAGTGCGGCGGCCGGTGACGACCAGATCTTCCAACGCATCGAAGAGCGGTTCGTGGCATTCGGCCAGATTGCAGACTTCGGCCGGCCAGTAGTTCATTTCCGTATTGATGTTCACCGTGTACTTGCTGTCCCACGAGGGCGAGAGGCTGTCGTTCCAGAGACCCTGGAGATTGGCCGGTTGGCAGCCGTCACGGGAGCAAGCGATCAACAGGTAGCGGCCGAACTGGAAATAGAGCGCCGCCAGCGCCGGGTCGTCGCCCTGGTTGAGTCGCGCGACCCGCTCGTTCGTGGGCAGATCGCTCTTCGTCTCCCCGGCCAGATCGAGCGACACGCGGCGAAAAAGCTCCTGGTGGTCGGCGAGATGGCGGCGGCGGATCGCCTCGAAATCTCGCCCGGCGAGTTTAGCGACCGCCTCGTGGCAGCGGGCCGCCGGATCGGCGGTGGTATCGTGATAATTGCGATGGCTCGTGGCCGCCGCCAGGTACAAACACAGCTCGTCGGCGGCTTCGACGTGCAGTGCATCGTTGCGCCGCTGGAGCCGTCCGCCTTGAACTTTGGCGACAAGACGGGCGGCATAACGCAATACACTTTCCCCCAGCGGCCGTTGAAAGTACTTACTTTCGAACGGCCCGACGCGGCCTTCGATCATCAGTGAGCCGGCGTCGCCGCCGCTGGAGTCGAGCGGATGCGGTGTGGTGAGCCGCACATCGCAGGTGATCGCCGCGGGGCGATCCGCCCGGATTCGCAAAGCAATGACCTGGTCGGGATAGCTGGCCAGGGCCTCCCGTGTGTAGGTGATGTCCCCGACTCGATAACGGACCCGGACCGTTGCCGCATCGAGGTCCAAATCGCGTCGGTACTCGATGGCTTTTTCGTGCCCGGGGAGTTGCAGCAGCAGGTCGCCGAATGCCTGATAGGGCAATTGCCGCAGCGGAACGCTCATGAAATGCTCCATCGCCATCGCCTCGGCTTCGGGCTGCCTGCCCTCGAAGAGCAGTTGTCGCAATTTCGCCAGGTATTCGGCCGCGCCCGGGTGACTGTAATCGCGGGGCTTGCCGGCCCAGAGCGTGTCTTCGTTGAACTGGATTCGCTCCTCGGCCGTGCCACCGAAGACCATCGCTCCCAGCCGCCCGTTGCCAAGCGGCAGGGCCTCGACCCAAGTGGCTGCCGGCTGTTGATACCAGAGGAGGAGAGGGGGATTCTCGGCGTCACCGGCGGTCGCCGAAGAAAGGAGAGTAAAGCAAATCAAGAGGGAGATGCGATTGGGCATGTCGGGGCTTTTCGGCAAATGGACGGTCTTCACGGCTCACAATTGGGTTCGGAAGCTTATCGTTCGGCCGTTGCTGGCTGAAACGGAAACGGGCCGAACGTCTTCAACGAACGGGGCGACGATAGGGATATGTGTCGAATGGCACACCGTCGCCCAGCACGCGGGGATCGGCCGTGGCCTCCAACTCCTTGCGGAGACGGTCGGCGAGTCGTCGCTGGGTTTCGGCATACTCGGGCTGACCGGCCACGTTGTGCAACTGATCGGGATCTTTCCGCAGGTCATACAGTTCTTCGGCCGGACGCTTCTCGAAGGCAAGCTGATAGAACCGGCGGAACTGCGGGTCGTCGCGGTGCTCGATCACGAGACTTTTGGTCGGGCTGTCGTCGCAATCGCCATACGCTCGCCCATTGAAGGCGCGGTCCGGATCGGGGCAGCCGCCGGGCCAACGGTCGGGTTCGAAATTGCGGATGTAGAGAAAATCATCATTGCGAATCGCTCGCATCGGATAACCGCCCGGGTTGGGCTTTTCTTGAGTCTGCCCATGGCGCTCGCGGCCGGTGAGGACGTGGTCGCGGCCGGGATCGACCCTGCCCGAACTAGCGGACCGAAGGATTCCGAGCAGCGACCGGCCGGTCATTGCCTCGGGGACTGCCACGCCGGCCACTTCGAGGAAGGTCGGGGCAAGGTCGGCAAGCGAGACGAAATCGGTCACGCGCCGGCCCGCTTTGCCTGCCGCTTTCCAGTGAATCGCCAAGGGGGCATGCGTGCCCGAGTCGTAGAGCTGGCACTTGTGCCGAGGGAACGGCATGCCGTTGTCTCCGGTCATGACGACGATTGTGTTGTCGAGTTCGCCGGATTCCTCCAGTAACTTCAAGGCGGCTGCGACGTCGCGGTCGAACCGCTGCACTTCATAGAAGTAGTCGGCCACGTCGTGGCGAACCACGGGGTCGTCCGGCAGGTCGGCAGGCAACCGGATGCGGCCGATATCGATCCCGCTTTGTGCGCCGCTTTGCCATTGGTACGGGCGGTGCGGGTCCGACGATCCCAACCAGAAACAAAATGGCGTACCTTTCGGTCTCGCCTGGAGGAAGGCGGGAAAGCTCTTGTAGACGGGCCCGGCCGGATCGCGCTCGCGTCCCAACGCGTTCCAGTCGCCGGGGCCCCAGGCTTTTCGCCAATGGCCTACGAAGTAGCCCGCTTCTTCGAGCAACAGCGGGTATACGGGAAATCTGGGGTGCAACGTGCTCCAGAGATTGCCGCCCTCCTCCAATCGCCAATGCCATTGGCCGGTGAGAACGGCATTGCGGCAGGGAGTGCAGGACGGCGCCGTCACAAAGGCATTTTCAAACAGCACCCCCTCCCGCGACAGGCGATCGAAGGCGGGCGTGCGGACGACCGGGTCGCCATACGCTCCGGCATGGGGCCAACTCCAGTCGTCGGCCATGCAGAAAAGGATGTTGGGTCGGCTCGCGGAAGCGGCATTTTCGGCCGCCGTAAGCCTCGCCGGGAGTACGGAGAAGACGACCGCTACGCCGAGCACGCCCGCAAGGGAATTCTGGAAAACTCGACTGGCAAGCATCACGATTGGCTCCGACGGCTACCGCGAACCACACAAAGCAGCGCGACTGCTCCACAATACCGCCATGCTAGCTCTTGCCAGACGCGGCTGTCCAGTTGCGGCTCCCCGATGAGTCCTGCCCCTCGATTGGATTTGGTCAGGCAAACCGGAACATCTCGTCCTATCGCCGGTTGAATGTTGGGTCGCATGCACAATGGCCAACGGCGGCACGGAGATCGTTTTCCAAAGCGATGCCGCCGAGGTGAAGCCGGGGCTCGCGGGAAACCTGACTGTTGCTGCGTCTTTGGCGAAGGGTCCGCTGTCAGAAGAAGCGGCGACGGGAGGGGCCGAACGACTCCAGGGCTTCCTCTTCGTCGGCGTGAATTTCCAGCACCTTATTGAGCCGCATGAGTGTGAAAATCTCCATGATATTGGGCGAGATATTGCACAGCTTCAGCTTGATCTTGTCGTTCTTGCACTGCCGGCTTAAGAGCATAATCTGACCGATCATGCTCGAGGACATGAAGCCGACCCGCTCGAAATTGAGCAGAAGCTTTCGGTCCGCCGCGGCAGCCAAGGTGAGGTTCTTGAACTCCTCGCCGATCGCCCGGATCACGGTCTCATCGAGTATCCGGTTGTGCTGAAACGTTACGACAACTACGTCGCTCTTGTCGTTGATATCGATCACTGCCATCGAATCACCTCTTGCCCTTGCGCCGAAACCGACCCGCGGGACGCACCACTGCCTCCCTCGTCCCCCCCTGGCAGACCTAAGGCCACCTTTTTTGGAGTGAAAGCCATTGTAGCCGGGATCAAACTCCGCGACCAGAGTTGAACAAGAGAAGTTGTCTGGCTGTTTGGCTGCGATCTTGCTCGGAACCATGATCGACTTGCCAAACGCCCGTCGCCCCGACTAGCGAGGGGGCCCCGAAACGGCGCCTCGCGCCTCTGGGACGAGGCGCTCGCCGCCTGGCCGATATGAGCCGCACATCAGGCTTTCCAGTCTGACTGTAGTGACGGGTCAGGCGAATACCCGGCGCACTTCCTGGCCGGGGTAATAGCATCCATCTTCCTGGGTCAGCCGATCAGCCGCACTGCGTCGGGGAGGATTCGCTCCACGGCACGGGCACGGTGCGTAAGTCGGAATTGGGCGGCGCTGCCAAGCTGAGCCAAGGTTCTGTGATACTCGACGATCTCGAAGAGTGAATCATATCCGAAACTGAGATCGCCCGCCGGTTCGAAGAGGATCCGACCGCAACAGTGCCCCTCGGCTTCCGCTCGGACTTGCCCGGAGGGATCGGCGAGGGCCAGCCGGCAGACGAAGCGGGCGGTGCGGCAGTCGAAAGGCACATTGGCAAGCTGATCGAGAAGACGACGACGATTGGCCGCCGCGCCGGCATTGAGGCCCGCGTAACGCGAGGAAAGCACTCCCGGCGCACCGCTCAGGGCGTCGACTTCCAGGCCGGTATCATCGCCGAGAACCCACTGGCCAAGACGTGCCGCCTGGAGAGCGGCTTTTCGGCGGGCGTTTTCTGCCAGAGAATGCTCACCCTCCGGAACATCCACGACATCAGAGAAATCCGCCAAGCTCAGCAGACGAAAACGTGTGGGGGCGAGGAGGATCGCCAATTCGCGGACCTTGTTGCGGTTGGCTGTGCCGAGAACGAGCGTGGACATGCGCGTTGCTTGGTCTACCTCCACCGGAATCGGCTCATTCGATCCGAATACGCAGCGGAATCGATAGGAGACCGGGAGGTCGATGTCGGCGACAGGTCGACCTGGAGGAGATTGTCGATCATCCCCGCGGCATCGTTGGCCGTGTTCGTAATGCGCATCAGCCAAGTCGAAGGTAATACTCCGGTCGCGTCGAACAGTTCGGGCTGGAAACTGGAAAGGATACTGCCGGCGATCCGCGCGTTCAAGTCGGCATTGGGGCTGACGCGGCTGAGGCCGAGACCGAAAGAGGCACGAAGCGCAGCCTCGACGAGCGGCCAGGCATGCCGCCCGCCGGGCAAGCGGCTCCGATACGATAGGTCTTCGGCAAAATCCCGGGCTCGCTCAGGGTCGATGGCAAACTCGCTTACGTCGTGCAGCCCCAGGAGGTAGCCGATCAGCATATCGGCCCATCGCTCGGCCCTGCGGCGGAGATGATTGAGCAGTACGGCCTCCTCCGTGCCGATGGCCGGTCCGCGGACAAGGAGCGTCAGGACTCGGTGGCGGGCCTCCAAGTGGCCAATGAGCACACTCCTCGCGACAGGCTCGACCAGGTCTGTCCCGTGAATGCGGTCGTGAGCGCAGGTGACGGCAGCCCAAACCCGTGTGAGGATCTCGCCCGTAAGGATTTCCTCGAGAACCGCTTGTCCCGCTGCAGCAGTGCTCATGTTCCGAGCGGTGGACAGCGGTTGTTCCGCGGAGAGTTGCTTCAAAGCGCGGCCCCAGCGATCCAGGCGGCACTTCGAAGCCGTCCAGTACTGCTCGATACAGGAATCGGAGAGCCGAGAAGTGTCGCGGATCAGGATCGGTCCGTGGACGGCGGCCAGGGCAGCTAGTTCGACGAGTTCGCGAGCATGCATGGTTCCGAGTGTACCTTCGAGAAGTCAATCAGGTCCGCCGATGGGTGCGGCGGCGACAGAGCTTGAACGAACCAAGGCTCTGACGCGACCTATCGGCGGTCGGACGGGAGGAACGATGCGAACGAAAGCAAACTCGATGCCGGACATGCCGGGAAATCGCTGCGAAGACGTAAACTGCCGTCCAGCATCGGCTTCGGCGGCTGCGCCGGCCGCAGTTGCCGCGATGAGAGTGTTGCCTGCCGGCAACAGGACCGGGCATTGCGTGGCGGTTAAGCGACCCGCCGTTTGCTCCGGGCCTTCCAGTGCGGACCCTTGAGTGGGTGTTGCCGTCCGAAGACAGCGTCATCGCGCTCGCCCGGCCGTAACACCGGGATTTGCGGCTTGCGCTCGAGGTGAACCGTCAAGGGGGCGATCGCAGCGGCGGCCCAGATCATCCCTAGTGGTTCCACGGGGATGCGAAAGCGGACGGAAACGATGACCAGTGCGTGGAAGATTGTCACCAAGGCAAAGACTGCGTAGGTTGGCCAGAGCTGCCGCCATCGCCGGTGCGAGGCCAGCAGCCCAACCACCGCCGTCACGAGCCATACCACCGTTGCCAACCGATAGAGGCGATTGGCCGCCTTGGGATTCGTTTCATCGAAGAGAAGAAAATACTTCAGCCGTTGAAGACAGAGCCCCGCGTACCGGGCTGGATGCCGGCGAACGAATTGCCAAGCCTTTTGGCCGAGAAGTCGGCTCCGTTGCGGTTCCGTCAGTCCAGCGAACTCGCGGTAACCGGTCGGCTTGAGCAGGATATCGTCGATATAGAGGTTTTCGTGCCGGGCCTCCCAAAGTGCGCGATCCATTCCGCTCAGCGTGCCGTCGTGCCCGTTGCGAAGCCACTCGGCCGAGGGTTTCGGAACTTTGTCCGTCCCCCAACTGATCGAGTTATTTCCCTGCCAGAAGGCATAACCGAAGGACGACTTGATGAAGACCCACTCGCCGTGGACAAGGCGGTTCCGCACGAGCCACGGAAGGATCACCAACAGGGTGGTCGCAGCGAAAACCGCCACCCGCGCCGCGGCCCGCCGCGTGATACGGGTTCGGTAATTGCCATCATCGCTTCTGCCGAGCCACATCACCAGAGCGGAGACCGGCAGGGCTAAGACAAGGATCGGTTCGATTAGAAGCAGCAGACCGGACAGACAGCCGGCGAGGACCGCGCCGCGCTTCGTCGCTTGCCATCGCGGCGAGACCACCACTGCCAGAAGCAGGGTTAGCACGAGGGCGGCCCAGAGGGCCACCTGCAAGTGCGTGACCATGTAGACGTGCGTTGGGTATACCGCCGCGGCGATTCCGGCCAACCAACCAACCAACGGCCGATCCGCCGCAACCGACCAGGTGAGCCAGACGACGGCAAGAACAAGCCCGGTCCCTGCAACGCATTGCAGCAGTTGCACGGCGAGTAGGGCACTCGAAGAGTCGCTGCCAAAACAGGAGTAGGCGAGCGCCAGAAGCAGCGGATAGAAGGGCGCCTGCTGCGAGGTCTTTCCCTCCACACCCAGGAACGTTGTCGTGAAGCCCTTGCCGGCCAGCAGATTCTCTGCGATTTCTCCGTGTTCGTAGGTCAACCGTTCCGTGTGGGCGGTCGAGAGTAGGCATACCGTCCCCACACGCATCGCCATCGCGACCGCGGCCAGCAGAACCAGCCCAATGACTCGTCGTGCCCCATCCATGGTGGCGGGATTGTAAGCAATGTTGGCTGACGGGGCAAGAGAAGTTGGGCCGAGGCTCGCGGTTTGTACGGGCAACACAAACCGTCCCGGCATCCGGGCTGTCAGCAGTAGTCGTGCGAGGGGATGAGGCGTCTAAAGCCCGGGCGACCGAAGCGGGGTTGTGGCGCTCGAACCGACCACCGCGTCATCGCGGTGCAAGCCGGCAGCGACCAGCCCCGTATCGTTGGTAAAAAAGTCGTCCCCTAAGCCGGCAGGCTGCGGACTGGGGAGAAACTCGATGTGGCCGTCCTCGAAGAGGAAATTCTGTCCCAGGCCTCCGTGGTTCAGGCTCGCCAAATCCGGCAGATCATAGCTGGGGGCATCGGCCATCACCGCGAAGCGGGGCCGGTGCAGATTCCTGGTCGGTCGATAACGGCCATCCACCCGGTAACCGAGGGTGTAGCCGTAACTTCCGCCCAACTGCCGCTGGAGTCGCGTTAAATCTTCGGCGACCGCCGCCTTTTGAAGCTGTTCGAGAGCGGGCACGGCGAACTCGCGATCCTCGGCCAAGGTGGAAGCCGGGCAAACAACTCGCGTCGAACTGTCCAAAAACCCGCCTTCCAACAAGACGGGAGCGTAGACGCCGGCGACCGCGGTCGGCCCTGACGCGGGGATCTGCGGGAAAAAGCCGTCGTTGCGGTCGCTGAACTGAGCCAGCGCCACGCCGACCTGACGAAGGTTCTCCTGGCAGGCGGTCACTCGCGAGTGAAAACGGCTATTCTCAATCGCCGGGAAGACCAGCAGAAAGGCAGCCGCTGCGATACTCAGCGCCACGGCCAGATCCGCCCATGTCCAGCGGCTCGATGCGGCACCTGGACCGACGGTGGGGCTCATCGATGCATCGCTGCGCGACGAAACCGGTCCAGAGAGGTCGATAGCCGGGGCAGCGGTTTGCCGCTCGTGTTCCGAACAGGGTTGTTCGCCCGCGCGAGAAGGCCATTCGGCGATCATCTCGCAGGTTCGCGCTGCCAATCCGAGGGGCGGAAGGAATTCTTGCGGGGAGGAGCGAAGCGGCTGCAGGCTCCGCCAGACCTGCTTCAACTGCCGCCGCAACGGTTCATCGCGCTCCAACTGTTCATCGAGAATCGCTTCTTCGTCTTCCTCCAGCGCTCCGAGGAGGTAACCCAACAATCGCTCTCGCAGATGTTCAGCCATAACCAGCAGTATGCGTGGGGGTTAGCGCGTCATTGAGCTTTTGGATCGCTGCGTGCAACCGACTCTTCACGGTTCCGACGGGAATGTCCAACACATCAGCGGCTTCACGGTATTTCAGGCCCTGATAATACACCAGCGCGACGACCTGCCGAAGCGTCTCGGGAAGTTCATCGACGGCGCCGCGGACATACTCGCCTTGCTCGGCCGATTCGAACTTGTCGACCGGGCTCCGCTCGTCGTTGTCCAGCAATCCGCCCAATGAACCCGCATCGTCGTCGTCACCCTTTCCGCCAAACCGCCGATCGAGACTCACCATTCGATGCCGCCGATTGCGGCGCTGCGCATCGATCGCCTGGTTGGTGGCTACGGTGTAAAGCCAGGGACGTACCCGACGCCCTTCTTCAAACTGATCGCACTTGAGATGAATCTGAAGAAAGGTCGCCTGGAAGGCGTCTTCGGCCATCTGGGCATCGCCCAGGTAGTGCCGCAAATAGTTGTACAGTTCCGTCTCATAGCGATGCACCAGTTCCTCAAACGCCCGCCGATTGCCTTCCTCTCGGTAGCCGAGAAGCAAGTCCTCGTCCGTTCGCTCGACCAGGGGGACGGTTGAGATACGTGGCCGCACCTGTTCCATCGTGATAGTCATCTGTAATACGAATCCCTGTGGAAGAGAGTTCTGAGGATCCAGCAAGACGCCGCTCGGCGAGATGAGTTACTTGCATGGCAAACCCTTCCACAGGGTTCCATTGTAGCAAGTATTTCGCCTGCGCCTCGAAAAATTTCAACAGGACGAGTTGACTGATTGGGGGCGTCTTGCCCGGGAACGCTTGTACCCTAATGCAAGGCGCGTGCCAGAGGGACCGAACCGAAGCGATCTGCGGCAAAAGCCGAGCGTAGCATCGCTTCTTACTAGTTAGATGGATTAGAGTTATGAAAAGTTACCGTGAATTGGACGATGTAGGAGACAGTCCCAGGCAAGGCAGAGGACAACTGAAAATCTTTCTTTCCGTTACATGTGGCCGAACCGGCGTTTCCATCCCCTCGCATGAGCGGGCACCACAACACACGGGTTTGGCGAGTGGTGGTTATCCTTCTCCGAGGCGAGCCTGGCAATCCTGCAAATAATCAATGCTCTCCCGCACCAGCCGCTCGACGCCAGGTGTATAGTCAAACACCTCGACAGACACCCAGCCGCGATAGTCGATTTCCCCCAACGCCTCGAGGATCGGCACAAAGTCGACCTCCCCGAAACCGGGGCCCTGCCGATTGGCATCGTTGGCATGGAAATGGGCCATCATCTGGTGATGTTTGCGGATCAGTTGGGGAATCGACTCCTCTTCCGTGGCCATCGCTTTACAGTCCAAGTGCAGACGAACCTGAGGCGAACCGATCATCTCCGCCAACTCGACGGCTTCCGCCGTGGTGACCAAGAAATCCGTCTCCTCCGGCCCCAGCGGCTCCAAAGCCAGAACCACGCCGGCTTCCTCCAGCACGGGCACAGCCCGGCCGAATACCTCCGCGGCGTAACGCATCGCCTCGTCCATCGCAACGCCGGGCAGCAAATCTCGTTGCTTGGGCGACCCGAAAACAATCACATTGCCGCCGAGATCCGCGCAAAAGCGGGCCAACTCGCCGATATACTCGCTCGTGCGCCGCCGAACCCCCTCGTCCGGGCTTGTTAAATACAGTCCCTCCGTTTTCGCCAATAGCCAGTGGAGGCCAATGATCTCCAGTCCGGCTGCCTCGGCCTGCCGCCGCACTTCCCTACGCTTGGCGGCCGGGATCTCGGTCACATGGTTGGCGATGGTAAACGGAGCGATTTCCACGCCCGTATAACCGCACTGGGCGGCAAAGGAAAAAGCGCGGTCGAACGCCCAGTCCTGAAATGTCTCGTTGCAGATCGCGAATTTCATGAGATCCCTTTGTGAGCCAAAGATGGTTTCCGCACGAGGAACAATGTTGCCCAATTTCTCGTCGCTGCCAATCGTGGCTAGAATCCAGGCAATCCCGGCTCCGACTACTCCGACAATTCAAAACCGTTGAGCGGGATCGCCAAGTGCGGTTTCTCCCCTCGAATGGCCGAATAAGACTCTCGACCCCCCTCATGATTGACCGATCATCTTACCAAATGTTGCGAGGGGGTGGCAAGCATCTCATTACACCACCCGATTGACGGCGTACCGGAAGGCCGATAGGCTTCTTTTCAGGGCGATTTCTGACGTTTCGAAAGAAGCGGTTCCCCATGGAACCCTACGAGATCTCCAATCTCATCGAAGAGGCCATCAGCGCGCTGGAACGCAAGGACTACGCGCGCGTGATTGCCGTGACGGATCAACTCATCGCGATTCAACCCGAGGATCCCTCGGTGCGGCTGATGCGCGCGGAGGCACTGCTGCAAAGCGACTCGCGGGAGGAAGCCTACGACGAAGCCCGCCTCGCAGCCGAACTTGCCCCCGACAGCGTTCGGGCTCAGACGTTGCTCGGCTTGGCCGGCTGGCGCTACAACCGCTTTGGGACGGCGCAGCAGGCGATGCAACGGGCGATTGTCTTGTCGGGCCGAAGTCCGCGACTGCTGATCGACTACGCCTGGTTCATGGCCAGCGAGCGCGGCCCTCGCCCGGCCGAAGAAGCCGCCAAAGAAGCGATTGACGCTAGTCCGGAATCCTCCACCGCGTGGGCGGCCTTGGGTCTGGCCCAGTTTCGCCTCCATCGCCTCCGCGATGCCGAAAAAAGCCTCCAGCGGGCGCTTCGCCTCGACCCCAACGATCGCTACGCACAGGCCGCCATGGCCGAAATGCTGCACGACCGCCGCCACGACCGCCAGGCGTTGGCGCTGACGCGGCTTCTCGAAGATGCCCCCGGCAACGAAGCGCTGATTCGATCCATCCGTGCCGAAGCAAAACAGCGGCAGCTTGCCGGCAAGTTGGTCGAGCGCGCCGCCTGGCCGGGGGCCCCGCGCGCAGGTTTCGGCTCGATCTGGTCGTGGATCGTACTCTGGGCGGTTTTGACGGCCGGGCTGGTGCTGCTGTTTCAACCGCGGTCGATCGCGGCTATTTCGATGTGCGCGGCGGCGCCGACCGTGGCGGTATGGTTGTGGCGCAAGGTGGCGCCGTAGCACGGTCTCTACTATGATAACGGCAGGATTGAATCTGATATCGGTCGATGCCTTGCAACCTCCTTGAGGAGTCTTCCATGAATTCTTTGAAACCCCTTGTGTTGACAGTTGCCGCTTTTTCGCTTTCGGCGGTGTCTTTCGCCGATCCGCCCAATCCCGACACCACGCGCGGCGACCGCATGATTGCCGCCTACTTCGAGGCGGAAACTGCCGGGCTCGCCGAGCAATGCCTCGCCGGCATCGACACGCGGGAACAGTGGGAATCGGCTCGCCGACAATATCGCCGGCAACTCTTGGAGATGCTCGGGCTCGAGCCGCTGCCCGAGCGGACGGACCTGAAAGCCACGATCACCAGCCGCATCGACGGCGGCGAGTATACCGTCGAAAAGCTCCATTTTCAATCGCGACCGGGTCTCTACGTGACCGCCAGTCTCTACCTGCCCCGATCGCGACAAGGCAGAGTGCCGGCTATCCTTTATGTCTGCGGCCATGGCGCGTCGAAGAAAAACGGCGTCAGCTACGGCAACAAGGCCACCTACCAGCACCACGGTGTCTGGTTCGCACGCCACGGCTACGCTTGCCTAATGATCGATACGCTCCAGATGGGCGAAATCGAGGGCATCCATCACGGCACGTACAACCGGGGCATGTGGTGGTGGAATAACCGCGGCTACACTTCGGCGGGCGTGGAGGCGTGGAATTGCATGAGGGCATTGGACTACCTCCAGTCGCGCGAGGAGGTCGACCCGGAGCGACTGGGCGTCACGGGACGCAGCGGCGGCGGCGCCTATAGCTGGTGGATCGCGGCGACCGACGACCGCATCAAAGCGGCCGTGCCTGTCGCCGGTATAACCGACCTGGAGAACCATGTGGTCGACGGCTGCGTCGAAGGTCATTGCGATTGCATGTTTATGGTCAACACCTACCGTTGGGACTACCCGCTGGTCGCTGCCATGGTTGCCCCCCGACCGCTCTTGATCGGCAATTCCGACGCCGACCGGATCTTCCCGCTCGATGGTGTGCGGCGGACCTACGAGAAGGCAAAGCGTATCTACGAACTTTACGACGCCGGCGACAAGATCGCTCTGAATATCACCGAAGGCGGCCATAAGGACACCCCGGAACTGCGCCTGCCGGCGTTTCACTGGTTCGACCGCTATCTGATGGGCGCCGATCGCCAACTGGAGGATTCCGCCGAGAAGCCCTTCGCGCCGGAACAGCTCAAAGTATTCGCGGTGCTGCCCGAAGACCAGCGAAATACGGAAATCCAGGAGACGTTCGTGCCGGTGGCCTCCGAACCGAACGTGCCGGCATCGGCGGAAGAATGGGCGTCGATGCGAGCCAACTGGCGCACCGCGCTGGAGGAAAAAGTATTCCGCGGATGGCCGCGAGAAGCGGCGGCGTTGGATGTCCGGGAGGTTTTCTCCGTGAAGCACGGGGGAATTGCTTTCCGCGCCGTGGAATTCACGAGCCAGTCCCCGATCCGGCTGCGGCTCTACCTGGTCGAACCCGTCGCTCCGGCGAAGTCTGCGCGGGTTGTCCTGCGAGTGCTGGATCAGGAAGAGTGGAACGACTGGCTGGCGGCCATGCAGGTCACCTTCGCGGCGGAATTGAAAGACGAATGCCTGCCCGAGAAGAAGGACGAGGCGGCATTCGCCGGCGTCGTGCAGTCCGTTGTCGAAGGCGAGCAAACGCTGGCCTTTGTCGCTCCGCGCGGCATCGGCCCTACGCTGTGGAATCAGACGGAACGCAAACTGACGCACATCCGCCGGCGCTTCATGCTGCTGGGTCAAACACTCGACGGCATGAGGGTCTGGGATGTTCGCCGCGCGGTGCAGGCGCTGCGGTCGTTGGATGGCATCGACGCCGCGCCGCTCGTGCTCAAAGCCCGGGGAGCGACCGGCGGCATGGTGCTGTATGCGTCGCTGTTCGAGCCCGAGATCGCCGCGATCGAACTGATTCAGCTTTCCGGTTCCCACCGCGACGGCCCGATCCTGCTCAATATCCGCCGATACATAGACATCCCCACAGCCGTTGCCCTGGCGGCCGAACGGTCCCTGGTTTCCGTGGACGATTCCGATGACGAAGTGACGGCGTACGCCCGGGCAGTGGCGGGAAAGCTCGAATGGAAAGGCCCGCGGGGCATTCGGGGCCAGTGAGGATCGACGAGGGATTGCCTGTTGGTGAGGCGTTTATTTCTGAAATCGGCCATTCCCACGCGGCTTTCAGGTAAACCCCGATGCTTCTCGCGGCCCGGCGCTGGGCCGCATTCCGTCGCAGAGCAGCCCCAAAGAGAGGGTCAACCCGTCGTACGCCAGTTCCATTCCCGGCGGGAGCATGGCATTCGTCGCCTCGTGTTCCAAGCGGTGCGAGATATGGGTGAAGAAGGTCCGCCGCGGGGCCAGACGCCGCGCCGCGGCAACAGCCTCTTCCACCGACATGTGCGTCGGGTGCGGCTCGGGCCGCAGGCAGTCGAGGATCAAAACGTCCAGACCCTTCAGCATCGATTCGCTCTCCGCTGGAATACGCTTCGTGTCGGTGCAATAGGCGACGTCGCCGATCCGGAACCCGAGCACCTCGCAACGGCCATGCCAGAGACGAAACGTGGCAAGCCGCGCACCAAGAATGTCCAGCGGGCCCAACTCAACCGGATGAAAGGCGAGTTTCGGTAACCCGCCGGCCGGATACTTCTGGGTCTCCGGATCGAAGGCATAGGCAAACGACCGGCGAATCGTCGCCTCGACGGCGCTTTCGCAGAAGACGGGCAACTCATGCCCCAGATAACTGGGAAAGATGCGCAGATCATCTAACCCAAAAAGGTGATCGGCGTGCCCGTGGGTGTACAACACCGAATGGATCCGACCGATACGCTCTCGGATCAATTGAATCCGGAGTTCCGGAGACGAATCGACCAGCAGATTTCCCCCCGGAAGACCAAGGACGACGGAGCAGCGCGTGCGATGGTTTCGTGGATTGCGGCTCGTGCAGGTGTCGCATGTACAGCCAATCGTAGGGACGCCGTGCGACGTTCCTGTTCCCAAGAAAACCAGTTTTCCAGCGAAATCTTGATGGGGATCCACCGACGCCTCGTCACAGGCTGTGTACGCCGTACGCCCCGGCAAGGAGATCCTGCCAGTGATTCTCCCGATCGTAGCCCCATGTGCCAGCCACGACAACCCGGCGTGGCGCCGCGGCGTCTACGAACAACCCTTATTGACGGGTCGTACCGCAATATATAAATTGCCTTGTTGGAGTCGGTTGCGCCCGCCGCAGCACCTCGTGAAATCCAGCCAAGGCCCAATGCGGCGGGGCTGGCGCCACGTATTCGCCCCCCCTGGGTTTCCTTCGGGTGGTCTGTTTTCTCCTCCACCCTTTGAGATAACATTTCTGTCATGGAAATCTTAGAACGTATTTTTGAAATCGTCAGCGACATCTTCGGCGGCCTGTCGCGCTCGATTGAGCGCGGCATCACCGCCATGTTCGGCTCGTCGAATGCCCGCTATATCCGCAAGCTACAGCCAAAAGTCGACGCGATCAACGCCCGCGAAGCCAAGTGCCAGGCGATGACCGACGCGGAACTGCGGGAGCAGACCGACAAGTTCCGCAAGCGGCTTGCCGCGGGCGAGACGCTCGACGACCTGCTCATCGAAGCTTTTGCCGTCTGCCGCGAGGCGGGCCGCCGCGTGCTCGGCATGAGGCACTACGACGTGCAACTGATGGGCGGCATGGTGCTGCACAGCGGTGCGATCGCCGAGATGGTCACCGGCGAGGGGAAGACCCTCGTGGCGACCCTGCCGGCGTATCTCAATGCCCTGGCGGGCAAGGGGGTCCACGTCGTCACGGTCAATGACTACCTCGCTCGCCGCGACATGGAATGGATGGGCCCGCTCTACATGTCGCTGGGCCTGACGGTGGGCAACATCCAGCACGGCATGACGACCGCCCAGCGGCAGCAGTCCTACGACTGCGACATCACCTACGGCACCAACAACGAGTTCGGCTTCGATTACCTACGCGACAACATGCGCCCGGCGGCCAAGGGGGACGACCGCTATCCGAAGGAATACCAGCAAGTCCAGGGCCATCTGCATTACGCCATCGTCGACGAGGTCGACAACATCCTCATCGACGAGGCCCGCACGCCGCTGATCATCTCCGGGCCGGCTCACGACGACGTCAACCGTTACCGTATGGCCGATCGCATCGCGCGGCAGCTCAAACGCGACGTTCACTTCGAGGTGAACGAGAAGGAGCACAGCGCGCATCTGACCGACGAAGGAGTCCGCAAGGCCGAGGAACTGGCCGGCGTGGAGAGTTTTTATACGGCGGGCCACATGGAATGGCCGCACTTGATCGACAATTCGCTCAAGGCGCATCACCTTTACAAGCGCGACGTCAACTACGTCGTCCAGAACGGCGAGGTGGTCATTGTCGACGAATTCACCGGGCGGCTCATGCCCGGTCGCAATTGGAGCGACGGTCTGCACCAGGCCGTCGAGGCCAAGGAGAACGTCCGCGTCAAGGAAGAGAACCAGACCCTCGCCACGATCACTCTGCAGAACTTCTTCAAGCTCTACGACAAGATCTGCGGCATGACCGGCACGGCGATGACCGAGGCCGGCGAGTTCTGGAAGATCTACGAATTGGACGTGATCGCCATCCCCACCAACAAGCCGCTCTATCGCGTCAACCATCCCGACGTCATCTACCGGTCCGATCGCGAAAAATACGAGGCGATCGTCGACGAGATCGAGCGGATCCACAAGTGGGACGTGCTCGCCGTGGAGAAGCAGGACGACGAACTCTTGGGAACCATCCTCAAAGAGGACGACGAGGCGATCCAGTTCCAGCCCAAGGGGAGCAACCAACGCGAAACGATCCCCCGCAGCCGCATCCGCACGATCGAGCGCAAGGGGCGGCCGATCCTCGTCGGCACCGTATCGATCGAAAAGAGCGAGTTGATTTCGGAGAAGCTGGCCCGCCGCGGGATCAAGCACCAGGTGCTCAACGCCAAGCACCACCAGCGCGAGGCGGAAATCGTCGCGCAGGCGGGGCGGAAGGATGCGGTGACGATCGCCACGAACATGGCCGGCCGCGGCACCGACATCATCCTCGGCGGAAATCCTGAAGCGATGGCCTGGGCACTGTTGCACGAGAAATATCCCACCCGTCTCGACGTCCCGCAGCAGGAATGGGACACGCTGGTCAACGAGATCGAGCAGCGCGAGCAGATGAAGGCCGAAGGGCGCGTGGTGGCGGCCATGGGCGGGCTGCACATTCTCGGCACCGAGCGCCACGAAGCCCGCCGCATCGACCTGCAACTCCGCGGACGCTGCGGGCGGCAAGGCGACCCCGGCGCCAGTCGCTTCTATCTCTCGCTTGAAGACGACCTGATGCGGATCTTCGCCGGCGAATGGGTGAAGAATGTCCTCACCCGCCTCGGCATGGAAGAGGGCCAGGCGATCGAGAGTCGGATGGTCTCGCGCCGCATCGAAGGGGCCCAAAAGAAGGTCGAAGAACGGAACTTTGAAATCCGCAAAAACCTGCTCGAATACGACGAGGTGATGGACGAGCAGCGCAAGCGGGTGTACGGCTATCGGCAACGGATCCTCGACGGCGCCGATTGCAAGCAGTTGATCCTCGATATGATCGACGCCCAGGTCGAACGCTACCTCAGCCAGTTTCTCGCCCGGGATTACGGTACCGAATCGTTTGCCGAGTGGGCCGGCAAGCAGCTCTCCGTCGAGTTCGAGGCCCGCGATTTCCGCAACCTGGGATTCGCCGACGCCGAGCAATACGCCAAGGATGAGGCCGAGCGAATGGCCGAGGGCCAGGTGCTCGATCTGATCGAAGAGAACCTTCCCGGCGACGAAGATTCCAGTGAATGGAACTGGGAGGCTCTGGCCAAAGCGGTCAACACCCGCTGGAACCTCAGCTTTCGCGACCGCGATTTGAAGAAGGTGGGACGCGACGACGTGGCGGAGTTGTTGCTGGAAAAGGCCCGCGAGGCGATCCAGAAGATCGATCTGGGCCGCGGCGCCCGCTTCCTCGAATCCGATTTCGGCGTGCAGACCACCTGTGTTTGGGTCCGCCAGAAGTTCGACCTCACCATCGATATCGAAGAGGTCCGCGATCTGGAGCCGGAGGCGTTCAAGGATCTGGTCCGCAACCGCGCGCGGACGATGTACGAACAGAAGGAAGTCGAGTTCCCCGTGATGGCGGGACTCTACCACTTCACCACGCGCGACGCGGGCGGTCACAAGCGCTACGACCGCGAGAAGCTGGCCGAATGGGCCAGGGACCGCTTCGGCGTCGACTTGTCGCTGGAGGATCTGAAGAACAAGCAACGGCATGAAATCCGCGAGGTGCTCGTCGATCAGAGTCGTCACTCGGCCGAAGAGGCGCGGGCGATGATCGAAGAGGCGCGCCGGCGGGTCGACGAGTTGTTCCAAGAAGAATCATCGTCCGGCGACCAGCCGACCCGCCACAACGGCCGGATCGAATCGCTTGCCGAGTGGATGCGCGAGCACCTCCGCGTCGAGATGGCGCCGGAGGATATCGCTCGCCTGGAGCGGGACGAATTGGAGCGCAAGGTGATTGAAGCGGTGGAAGACCGCTTCCGCCCCGAAATGCGGAAGATGGAACGGGCGCTGGTTCTGCAGATTCTCGACACCGCCTGGAAAGACCACTTGCTGGTGATGGACCACTTGCGGAGCAGCGTCGGTTTGCGAGGCTACGCCCAAGTCGATCCGAAAGTGGAATACAAGCGCGAGGGGATGCGGACTTTCGAGCAGATGTGGCTGACGATCGGTGAACGGACGACCGACCTGGTTTTCCGGATGGAGCAGCTCGACGAGCGCTTCGTCGGCTCCACTTGGACCGAATCCGAAGCGATCCACGAAGAGGCCCCCGGCGCGACGGAGATCGTCGAGCAGCAGGAGGCGGCCATCGACGGCACGCAGTCCGACCGCAAGCCGGAGCCGATCCGCAATCGCGAGGAGCGGACCGGCCGCAACGATCCCTGCCCCTGCGGCAGCGGCAAGAAATACAAGCAGTGCTGCATGAGGCGTCGAGGAGTGGCCTGATTGCTGTTGGTCCCGCCGGGAAAGGAGTCCCCCAAGGTGCCTTATCTTCTCAATCTCGTCTACGTCGTGCTGATCGTCCTTTCATTGCCGTGGCTGCTCTACCAGGCGGTCCGCAAAGGGAAGTACCGGGAAGGATTCGCCGAGAAGTTCCTTGGATGGACGCCCAGACGCACCACGACGGGCCCCTGCGTCTGGTTCCACGCGGTCAGCGTCGGCGAGATGAACCTGCTGGGGCCTCTGCTGCGGCGGATTGCCGAGGAGCGGCCCGATTGGCAGTGCGTCGTTTCCACGACAACCATGACGGGAATGGCGCTGGCCAAGAAGCGGTACCCGCATCTCACGGTCTTCTATTGCCCATTGGATTTCTCCTGGGCGGTCCGCGCGGCGATGGCCCGCATTCGGCCCGCGGCCCTCGTGCTGGCCGAATTGGAACTGTGGCCGAACCTCGTCCGCACGGCGGGCGAATCCGGCGCGAGGGTGGCGGTAATCAACGGCAGGCTGAGCGAGCATAGCTTTCGTGGCTACTGCCGCATCCGGCCGCTGGTCGCCGATCTTCTGCGGAGGATCGATTCGATCTGCGTGCAAGACGAAGTCTACGCCCAGCGGTTCCGGCGGTTGGGAGCGCCGGAAGGAGTCGTCCACGTCACGGGGTCGATGAAGTACGACGGCGCGGAAACCGACCGCGACAATACCCACACGCGGCAACTTGCTTCGCTGGCCGGATTCGGCGACGGCGATATCGTCTTCCTTGCCGGCAGCACGCAGGAACCGGAAGAGTCGGTCGCGCTGGAGGTTTACCGTCAACTTCGCGACCGCTGGCCGCAGTTGCGGCTGGTGATCGTCCCTCGTCACCCGGATCGGTTCGAGGCGGTTGCCCGGCTGTTGGAGCGCTCGGGCCTCTCATGGCAACGGCGGACGCGCCTCGAGGCCCAAGGCGCCGATCCGACCGCACGGGTTCTTTTGGTCGACGCGGTGGGCGAGTTGGGCGCCTGGTGGGGAACGGCGCGAATCGCTTTTGTCGGCGGCAGCATGGGGAGCCGGGGCGGGCAGAACATGATCGAACCGGCCGCTTACGGCGCCGCCGTCTGTTTTGGTTCCAACACACGAAACTTTCGGGACATCGTCGCCGCGATGCTCCAGCGGGATGCGGCGATCGTCGTCCGCGACCAGGATGATCTGGCTGATTTCGTCCGCCAGTGCCTGGAACAACCCGCCTTCGCCGCCGAATTGGGCCGGCGAGCCCGCGAACTCGTCATATCGCAATTGGGAGCCACGCGGCGGACGTTCGAACGGTTGACCTTGCTCGTCGGCGGGACGGCCGACAGGGAGTCGAACCGCCACGTCGCCGCCTGACCTCGCGCAGACGGTTGGCAAGCGACCAAGTAGTTGACCAGGATCGGTCGCACGTGTAGAAGTGTGAAGCGGCAATCCAATCCATCACCGCAATCCTCGTCGCCCGGCTCCTCTCGCGTTATAATACGCGATTACCTTCTTATTGGGGCCGCTGGTAGGGTTGGGAGCAGCCCTTCTGAACCATGAATTTTCATTTGCCGGACTCTTCGCCGATTCGCCGGTTCTTCGGGTGGTTTCCGGAGATCCTCAAGCTCAGCCGCGTGCGGCTTCAGACGCAAGTGCGACTGCTGGGTCTGGCCGTTCTGGTCGGAATCGTCGCGGGTGTCGGGGCGATCGGTTTCTACCTGGCGACGCGCGCCGTCGAGCACTACGCCCTGGGCGTGCTGGTCGGATACCATGCCGAACCGCATCCGGGCGGCGAGCCCGCCATCTCCTGGCCTGAAACACCCGAGCATTCGTTTTATCCGTGGCTCTTGCTGATCGTTCCGACGGTGGGTGGGCTGCTCAGCGGCGTGCTGGTCTTCACGATGGCCCCCGAAGCGGAAGGGCACGGCACCGATTCCGTGATTGCCGCCTACCATCGCGGCCAAGGGCACATTCGCACCCGCGTGCCGCTGGTGAAGACCGTCGCCAGCGCGTTGACGATTGGAACCGGGGGCTCCGGAGGTCGGGAAGGGCCCATCGCCCAGATTGGCGCCGGCTTCGGCTCGCTCCTGGGCGGCGCGCTGCGATTGCGGCCCGCCGAGCGCCGCGTGCTGATGGCCGCCGGCATGGGCGCCGGCATCGCCGCCGTATTCCGGGCGCCGCTGGCGGGAACGATCTTCGCAGCCGAAGTCCTCTACCGCTCTCCCGAGTTCGAATCGGAAGTGATTATTCCCGCCGGATTCGCCAGCGTGGTCTCCTACTGCGTCTTCGGCGCCTATTCCGGTTGGAACCCGATCTTCACCATCCCGTCGCTCGCCTTCACCAACCCCTGGCAGTTGGGGCCGTACTTGCTCCTGGCCGTGTTCATGGCCCTGCTGGCGATGCTCTATACGAGGTGCTTCTACGGACTCAAGTCCCTGTTCGGCCGCTTGCCGATGCGGCCGCATTTCCGCCCCATGCTCGGCGCCTTCCTGACCGGCCTGGTCGGGCTTCTGCTCTACACACTGATGGGAAATCGTCAAGAAGTGCTGGCAGTGCTCGCCTTCGGGTATTCGGCGATTCAAGACGCGATGACGCTCGACACCGGCGCCAGCGCGATCCTGCTGTTGACGATCGCCTTGGGCAAAATCGTTACCACCAGCCTGACCATCGGCAGCGGAGGCTCGGGCGGAGTCTTCGGCCCTTCGATGGTGATCGGCGGATGCGGCGGAGGCTCGCTGGGGATTCTCATCCACAACGCCTTTCCCGGGTTGGTTCCACATCCGGCGAGTTTCGTCATCGTCGGCATGGCCGGGTTCTTTGCAGCCGCGGCAAAAACCCCCTTCTCCACGTTGATCATCGTCAGCGAGATGACCGGCGGATACCATCTCCTCTTGCCTTCGCTCTGGGTCTGTGCGATCGCCTTCATTCTCTCCGATCAACAGTCGATCTACTCCTCTCAGGTGGAGGGCCGATCGCGATCACCGGCGCACCAGGGGGATTTCGTCCGCGAGGTTCTGGCGGAAATATGCGTGAAGGACTTTCTCTCGCCGCGGGATCGCATGTTGGTGCTGCACCCCGAAGATTCGCTGGCCACGATCCTCAGCCGACTGAGCACCGCCTCGATCCCGGCGCTGCCGGTCGTCGATCCCGAGGATCGACTGCTGGGGGTGGTCAACCTCGATGAGGTTCTCCTGGCGTCCCAGTTACCCTCGCTGACCACCTTGGTTCTGGCGGAAGACCTGATGCGAGGTGATATCCAACCGCTCACGCCCTCCGACACCCTCGATCGGGCGCTGGAATTGTTCGTCGAGAACGACCTTCTCGTGCTGCCGGTGGTCAACGATTCCGAGCAACGCCGGGTGGTCGGCAGCGTGCGGCGCTTCGAGATCGCCGGCGCTTACGTCCGCCGCCTGCACGCCCCCATGGCGCTGCCGGTAAAAGGCCGGATTTGACGGTCCATCGCGCGACCTTCCGGTTCTGGCACGCCCGCCCATGCCCTGCTATACTGCTGCGGCGAACTGAACCCCACCTCTGCAACACCCCGACAGGATCGGCAGTCATGAACCCGGTAGTGCTCGAAACCACGATTCCCAATGTCCCCGTTCGCCGCGGGAAGGTCCGCGACGTTTACGACCTGGGCGACAAGGTGCTGCTGGTCAGCACGGACCGCATCAGCGCCTTCGACTGGGTCTTGCCGACGGGCATTCCCTCGAAAGGCAGGGTTTTGACCCAGATCTCGGCATTCTGGTTCGAACGTCTGGGCGAGCCGCACCATTTGCTCACCACCGACGTTGACGCCATGGAACTCCCCGCCGGCACCGATCGGGAGTCGCTTGCCGGACGATCGAGCCTCGTCCGCAAGACGGAGGTCGTTCCGATCGAGTGCGTCGTGCGGGGATACCTCTCCGGTTCCGGGTGGAAAGAGTATCGAACCAGCGGGACGGTCTGCGGAATCCGCCTGCCGGCAGGATTGACGGAAAGTGCCCGGATCGTCGAGCCGATCTTCACGCCGGCGACCAAGGCCCAGACCGGCCACGACGAGAACATCTCCTTTGAGCGGATGGTGGAGATTGTCGGAAGCGATGTGGCGGAAGAACTGCGGCGGCGGAGCATCGCCATTTTCCAGCGGGGAGCGGAATACGCGCGGAGCCGCGGAATCATTATTGCCGACACGAAGTTCGAATGGGGCCGCGTCGGGGATGAGTTGATCCTGATCGACGAAGTGCTCACGCCCGACAGTTCCCGCTTCTGGCCGGCCGATCAGTACCAGGCGGGTCGCGGCCAGCCGTCGTTCGACAAACAGTTCGTCCGCGATTGGCTGGAGACCACCGATTGGGACAAGAATAGTCCCCCGCCCGCCTTGCCGGACGATGTGGTAACGAAGACGCGACAGAAGTACGTCGATGCCTACGAGTGTCTCACCGGGCAGACATTTGCCGGGTAGAGAGAGATCGCCGACCCGGCAGTCATACGCGATTGGCCCAATAAGGGTGGTGCCAAATCGGCCTTGTCACCCCCCGGCTCGCTTGCTATGATCCGCCCGCTTGTTCCGGCCGGACCGAGCTTACCTCTCTTATGCCTTTGTCGGGAGAATCACGCCATGCGCGTGATCGCATGGATAGCATGTTCTCTTCCCCTCGCGCTAACCGTGCTGGCGGGCTGCTCCGGTAATTCGATGGTCATGAAAGGCCAAATGGAGGGGATTCAGCAGCAGCAAGCGGCCGTCGCGAAACAGGCACAGGAACTGCAGGCCCGCGCCGGCGCGCTGGACCGCGATAACCAGGAACTGGAGCGGCTGCTGGCCCAGTCTCGCCAACAAAACAAGATCATCGAGGATCAGTTGGCGATGGTCCGCAACCAACTCGGCGGGGTCACGTCCCAGTTGGCCCGCGTTCAGGAGGACAAAACGCAGACGGAAGAGAAGGCGCAGGCTCTGACGGCCTCGATGAAGCGGCGGGGCGGCATCTCCATCAGCCCCAACAACAGTTACTTGCAGACGTTGCCGACGCTCGACCTTCCCGGAGTGCAGGTTCGCCGCGACGGCGACGTGATTCGCGTGGAAATGGAGGCTGCCAGGCTCTTCGAGCCGGGCACCATCCGGCTCCGATCCGAGGCTCCCAATCTGATCACGCAGGTCGCCACCGAAGTGCTTCATACGTATTCGGACCGCATTCTCGGCGTCGAGGGCCATATCGAGGCCGATCCAAGCACCGGGGTGGTTACACCCGGCGGACACCAATTCTCCATTGCGGAAGCAATGGCCGTTTACGAGGTGCTGGTGAACCAGGCCCGCGTTACACCCAAGCAGTTGTTCGTCGTCGGTCACGGCGGCAATCATCCGGTCGTTTCCAACGCCACACTCGAAGGCCGGCAACGCAATCGCCGCGTCGAACTGGTGATCTACCCCGATCAGCTTGCCCGCTAGCCGCAGCCAGTACGTCAGGCTTTCCAAAAGTACGTCAGGCTTTCCGGCCTGACATCGGCACCATCATCAGGCCGGAAACCCTGAGGTACATCGAACCACGCCGCTTTTCCGGGGAATTCTCCTCCAAACCGCGAACTTCGCCTCTTGCCCGCGGCTCCCGCTTGAAGGATACTCTTGAGTTTACCTCCTTATTTGATTGCGCCATGATCACCATCGTCGATTACGGAATGGGCAACCTTCGCAGCGTCCAGAAGGGCTTTGAGAAGGTTGGTTGTACGGCGGCCATCACCAGCGACCCGAGCGAGATCCGCAAGGCGACCAAACTGGTTCTGCCCGGGGTGGGGGCGTTTGAAGATGCGATGGAAGAGCTTCGCCGCCTGCACATGGTCGGACCGATTCTGGAGGTGATCGAGCAAGGCAAGCCGTTTCTGGGGATCTGCCTGGGGCTGCAATTGCTGTTTGATACCAGCTACGAAAACGGCACGCACCAGGGCCTGGGAGTGCTGCCGGGAGAAGTGGTCAAGTTCCAACTCCCCGCGGACTATTCCGTCCCTCACATGGGCTGGAACCAGCTTGCCATCCGCCGGCGTCCTCCGTTGTTGGACGCAATTGCGGACGAGACCTACGTCTACTTCGTCCACTCGTACTACGTAGTTCCCCAGGATGCGGCGGTTGTCGCCACGGAGACCGACTACGGGCTTTCGTTCTGCTCGATGGTCTGGCGCGACAACGTGGTCGCCTGCCAGTTTCACCCCGAAAAGAGCCAAGCGGACGGGCTGAAGATGCTCAGGAACTTTGCCGAACTCGCGTAGGCTTCTCACTCCGCTTCTTAGGTTTAGTAGACGGGAGAACGAATCCGTGTGGCGATTCGCACGAGATCGTTGGTGGCAACACTTGCTGTTTGGCGCTCAATTCCTGGCCCTTCTTGCGGTCTTCTACTTCTACGTGCTGTTGCGAATCCGGCCGCATCTGCTCTACCATCAGAATCCGGTCGTGTTTCTGGTCGATGCCGACTTCTTTGTCGGATTCCTGGAGCGGCCAGG
>JAAYEH010000519.1 GCA_012728855.1 Rhodopirellula sp.
AGGCAGCCCAGGTCGACCGTACTGGAATATCGCGCCAGATAGCCGGCGTTGTTGGTGGCACAGAAGACCCGCCCAGCGGCGATGGCCGGACTGCCGTAGCTTTCGGTTCCCAGCCGGGCGACCCAGCGGACATTCTTCACGTCACCACCGAGCCATTTCCCGGTGCGAAAGTCAAACTCTCCCACGCTCCACTCGACCGGCAGACTTTCCGCATTCGGCGCGTTGTTCCGTAACGAAGAGCCGCCCCATTGGGGCCATTCGTTGACCGGCCCTTTCGGCCCGGGCTCGGCGGCGAAAAGCAGTGAAACCGCCGAAGCGAGCGCGAGGCAGGAAATCGAAGAATGCCCAGGAAAAGGAGTCAGGTTGGTTCTCATGGTAGCCATCTCAGGGAGGGGAAAAAATCAGACGAGCACTTCGTCGGCGGGATCGAACTTCGGCAGGACGAAAATCAATACGGTCATCCTACCTACGGCCCGGTGTACGACACCGGGGGGAATCATCACGCACGTGCCCGGACGGACCGGCACAAGCTGGTCATCGAGTTGCATTCGGGCGCCGCTCTCGCACTGCAAGATATAGTAGGTCTCGGTGAGAGTTCGGTGGTAATGAGGTTTGGCGTCGCCGGTGACGACGGTGCGATGGACCGTGGCGGGAAACTCGGGCACGTCGGCGAATGCCCGGTGTGCCATCCCACAGGGGCAGACAACCCCCGCAACTTCATCGAAGTCGACGATACGGTAACCCGCGGTGTGTTCCATACGGCGTTTCTGTACTACGGACCTTCAAGATCGGCATGGTTCAAAAACGGGGACAGACACCTCGCCGAACCGTGTTTTTTCAACGACAGAAGCTATCTGGCTCGGAGCCAGTCCCCGTTTTTGAACCATGCCTCCAGATTGACACTATCGATTCTAGCAGGCGTTGGGCCGCTCAGCCACCGGAAAGGCGAATGAGGTAGAGTACGGAAGCGGGTGTCAGATTGAGATGGTTACGGCAACTTTGTCGATTACGGAGAAAGAGATGGGCCCACTCCTCCAGCGATTGACCGGAGAATCGTTAGAGTTCACCGAGTTTACGCTCGCGGCATTGTTTGCGCAGCGAGAGCGTTAAACCTTTTGTTGGAAATTACTTCCGCGAATTCAAGGGGACTGCGCAAGGGTGCCGATATCGAATGTGGCCCTTGAATCATGAGCGTGCTGAGGTGGTACGTTCAAGGGAGCGTCAGACTCACCGAATCCCTTTTTCGAGTCAAGGAGTGGCTCGACGGCCCTGACGCGAGAAGCCGTGCGAACTGCGGACGGAGACCCACCTTCCCACCAGCGATCACAAGCCACGCCTGAGTCGGTTCTATCCCATGGGAGAACCCGCCCACCAAGGGTGTGATGCATCGCGCATCGGCCGTGTGTGGTGCTTTGGTTTGTGGTTGTTCGACGGGATGCAAGCCGCCCCGGTTCACTAAGAAGGAGAGATTGCTCGATGAACGCCAAGATGATTGTTGGAGCGCTCGCACTGAGCGTCGCCTTGTGTACGCAAGGCTACAGCATCCACCTCGGAGCCGGCCGCTGCTGCACGTCGGCCTGTGCGCCGGCGTGTGAAGCGACATGCGCGCCGAATTGTTGCGATCCTTGCTGCAACCCGTGCGGCCGGTGCGACTTGTTCGCGGGCCTCAAGGGCCTGTTTGCCTGCAACACCGGCTGCAACACCGGTTGCGGAACAAGCTGCGGTCCGGTCTGCGCCCCGGAGCCCTGCGCCGCAGTCTGCGATCCGGCCCCGGCTTGCTGCGATCCGGCCCCGGCTTGCTGCGATCCGGCACCCGCTTGCTGCGATCCGGCACCGGCCGCCTGTGCTCCGGTCTGCAAGCCGCTGGTCGTCCGCACGGCGCGTTGCCGCCCCTGCCGTCCGATTCTGAACGGCGTGCTGGACGCGTTGTTCGGCTGCGGTTGCGGCGTGTGCAATAGCTGCAACAAGGCCGTCGGCTGCTGCGACCCGGTGGGCTGCCAGCCTGAGTGCTGCACTGCGGCCTGCACCGGTTGCGGTGTTGCTGCTCCGGCCCCCGCTGCCGCTCCGGCTCCGGCTCCGGCCCAAGAGGCCGCTCCGCTGCCCGTGGCCCCCAAAGCCGATCCCTCGGCTTCGTTGATGCGGAGCCCCGGTCTGTATCGTGCTAGCTGAGTTAGCACGTTCGGAACCTGGCCAATAATGCAGGCCTGCCCGCGACCACCGTTGCGGGCAGGTCTGTTCGGTTTCTTGCAGGAAGGTCTTTCCGTGCCAGTTCGCTTGGGATAGCATAGCGGGATGATGCCGAATCCACCATCGCGCCGCCCCGCCTGGGAAGACAGTCCTTTCATGAAGGCCGCTCGCCGAGAACCGGCCGATCGCGTCCCCGTTTGGCTGATGCGGCAGGCGGGCCGGTACATGGCCGAGTATCGGGCGGTGAGGGAGAAGACGAGCTTCCTTGAGCTTTGCAAGAACCCGGAACTCTCAGCGGAGGTGATGCTCACGGCGGTTGAAAAGCTTGGTGTCGATGCCGCCATTCTCTTTGCCGACCTGCTGCCGATTCTGGAACCGATGGGATTGGACTTGGAGTTCACCGCCAATGAGGGTCCGGTCATCCACAATCCGATTCGCCAAGCGAAAGACGTCGATCGGGTTCGTGAATTGACCGGGCTGGAGCGTTTGGATTTTGTCCTTCAAGCGGTCCGTCAGACGCGTGAAGGACTCGACGAATGTTTGCCGCTGATCGGTTTCGCCGGCGCTCCTTTCACGCTGGCGAGCTACGCGGTCGAGGGGGGCAGCAGCCGCACGTATCGCCACGTGAAAGTGCTCATGTACACGGACCCGCCGGCCTGGCACTCTCTGATGGAGCGGCTAGCGCGAGCGGTCTCGATCTACCTCAACGGCCAGATCGCCGCGGGAGCGCAAGTCGTCCAATTGTTCGACAGTTGGGTCGGCTGCCTGGGCCCGGACGACTATCGCCGCTATGTCTTGCCTCATACCCGCGCTGTCATCGAGTCGATCGCTCCGGCTGCTCCGGTGATCCACTTCGCCACGGGAAATCCGGCGCTGGTGCCGTTGATAAACGAAGCGGGTGGGGCGGTGATCGGCGTCGACTGGCGGGTGCGTTTGGACGACGCCTGGCGGACCATCGGCTACGGCAAAGCGATTCAGGGCAATCTCGACCCCGTGGTGCTCCTGGCCAGCCATTCCGAAATCCGGCGTCGTGTGCGAGAGATTCTTGACCAGGTAGCCGGCCGCCCGGGCTACATTTTCAATCTAGGCCACGGTATCTTGCCGCAGACTCCCGTGGAAAATGTCATTGCGCTGGTCGACGCGGTGCATGAAATGGGGGAGAGAGCGTAGAGGAGCAAAGACCTACTATGAACAGTCAAGAGCGTCATGGCAAGATTCCCGTTTTTTTTGCGAAATAGTTTGTTGAGCCGGGCTTGTGGGTAATTCGTTAGGACTTCTTCGGAGGGCGTTTTTTGAAAGGGCGATTGTCGGTGAGCAGTCGCCAGACGACACGGGCCAGGCGGTCGGCG
>JAAYEH010000520.1 GCA_012728855.1 Rhodopirellula sp.
CCATTGGGTTTCCCCAAGACGGCTGGACAGGGTTTACGGGATTTGCGAGACTTGCGTTTTGTAGCCATTCCAACGGTCTCCTGTTGCGGGGAAGAAAAGTGAACACTTTTCCCACAACGAACAGTTGGAATGGTTTTTTTGATTCTTTGTCAAAAAGAACCACATACCAGGGGACGCACCTCTTTGTTGACACGGGCTGGCCCGGAAGATACTGTGGAGCGATGCCACGGACAGCCCGGCACACTCCCGGAGGTTTCGTCTATCACGCATTAAACCGCGGCGTGGCACGGCTGCCCCTGTTTGAAAAGGAAGGTGATTGCGCGGCGTTCGAACGTGTCCTGGAGGTAGCCCAGCAGAAGCACCCGACACGCGTGTTAGCCTACTGCTTGATGCCAAATCACTGGCATTTTGTGTTGTGGCCGAGGGAGGACGGGGAAGTGACCGCCTTTCTCCGTTGGCTGACCAACACGCACACGATGCGTTGGCATGCGCATCACCACACGCAGGGCACGGGGCACCTGTACCAAAACCGCTTCAAAGCATTCCCGGTTCAGGAGGACGACCATTTCTATAGCGTCGTTCGGTACGTGGAACGAAATGCGTTCCGGGCGAACCTGGTTGCGGACCCTGTGCAGTGGCGGTGGTCGAGCCTTTGGCGTCGGACGTGCGGAGATCCGGTAGCGAAAGGGCTGCTGGCGGAGTGGCCGCTGCCCATTCCGGCAGACTGGTGCCAAATCGTGAATCGGCCCGAGACGGAAGCGGAACTTCAGGTGATTCGCCATGCGATTCGACGGGGATGTCCCTGCGGCAGCGAATCGTGGCAGAAAAACACGGCGATACGTCTTGGGCTGCAATCGACGCTACGGCCACGCGGTCGCCCGCGTAAGCCATGACTGGTTCGAGGATACGACGCAAGCTCCGAAACAAAGAGGTGCGTCCCCTTAATTCGTCCGAGACGGAAGCGGAACTTCAGGTGATTCGCCATGCGATTCGACGGGGATGTCCCTACGGCAGCGAATCGTGGCAGAAAAACACGGCGATACGTCTTGGGCTGCAATCGACGCTACGGCCACGCGGTCGCCCGCGTAAGCCATGACTGGTTCGAGGATACGACACAAGCTCCGAAACAAAGAGGTGCGTCCCCTTAATTCGTTCTCGTTTTCGGGGAGTGACACGAAATGCAGGCCCGTCGCGCGAAAGCTATTGTTTCTGAGAATGGGTCTTTGACCGTTGATAAGCTCCCCTTTCCGGCTGGTGAACCGGTCGAAGTCGTCGTTCTTCCCGCTCGGAATCAGCGGTCGGCGGAAGACCGGTATCCGTTGCGGGGCACGCCAATCCAATTTGACGATCCTACCGTGCCCGTCGGGGAGTCTGATTGGGAGGTTCTCCGGCAATCGTGTTGGTTACGCACATTTGAGTATGGTGGGTCCACGGAGATTCGCGGCTGAGCAGTTCCCATGCGGAATCGATCAGGGATCACGAGAATGACGAAATCGGAATCTGCACGATCTCACTTTGGGAAGTTGCCAAGCTGGTAGAGATTGGACGCCTGGTATTGCCCGTGGGATTGGTTCAGTGGTTCGCAGATGCTTTGGCGTATCCGGGCGTGACGTTGCTGGACTTGACTTCCAGGATCGCCGAGGAGTCCACGCAATTGCCCGGCACCTTCCACCGTGATCCCGCCGACCAGATTATTGTCGCGACCTCGCGCATTCACGGGTCGAACTTGCTGACAGCGGACCAGCGAATTCGGGACTACGCCCACGAGCTTCGTCGAAGCGCCCTTAATTCCGCTTCCGTTTCCGAATAGCCGATTCTCTTCCTATACCGCCGGCATCGGATCCTGTCCCGGCACGTAAACGCAGTCGGGCTCGGCGGCGAGCGGATCGCCGGTCACCGCATAGGCTCGGGCCCGGCTGCCGCCGCAAACATAGCGGTACTCGCAGACGCCGCAGATCCCACCGAAACCGTCCGGATTACGCAAGGCAAGAAAGGTCGGATGGTTTTGATACACGTCAACCACAGAGTCGTCCGGAAATCGTCCACAGCATAACGGCAAGAAACCGGCCGGATAGATCTCGCCTTGGTGACTCACAAACATTACTCCCTTGCCGTCGGTCACCCCCAGCGGAGCGCGGTGCATTTTTCGACCGCCGTGAACCCCGGGGCCCGCAAGCGGATCCCCGCCGTGACGAAGCACCCAGCGCCGATAGTGCGGCGCCTCGGTCGTCTTCACCGCGAAGGGCTGGCTTCGCGAATGGTGCCAGAGCTTCTGAAAAGCGATTTCGTACTCGCCGGGCAGAATCCGCTCTTCCTCGACGCCGCGGCCGACGGGCACCAGGAAGAAAACCGACCACATGGCGATGCCCTGATCGGAAAGCAAGGAGGCCAGTCGATCGATCTGACTGAAATTGCGGCGGGTGATCGTGGTGTTCACTTGCACCGGCAGTTCCAGTTGCCGGGCATCGGCCAACATGCGGCGCGTCCGTTCGAAGCTCCCCTCCCAACCGCGAAAGGCGTCGTGGGTGGCGGCGTCGGCGCCGTCGAGGCTGATACCCAGCGCCCGGATGCCCGCTTCCTTGGCTCGGCCGAACGCCTCGGCGGTCGCCAGGGGCGTGGCCGAAGGAGTGAGAGCGACGTGCAGCCCGCGGCCGGCGGCATGGCGGATCAAGTCGTATAAATCGGCCCGTTTCAAGGGATCGCCGCCGGTCATCACCATCATCGGCTGGCGCGGAAATGAAGCCACCTGATCGATCAGAGTCTTCGCCTGATCGATGGAAAGCTCGGCCGGGGCGGCGTTTTCCTGGGCCGACGCGCGGCAGTGTTTGCACACCAGGTCGCACGCCAGGGTCACTTCGTAATAGAACATCAACGGCGCGCGAGCGAAATCGGCTGGGGTGTATTCGGAAATGTGCATGGGGTTACCGCGTTTGGAGTGGAAATCGTCCGAGTCTATCGCCCTGCCTGCAAGCGACCGGTAGGCGATTCGACTTTCGCCCAAAACGGATGCTGGCGGTCGCCTCGTGTGCGGACGTCCTCCAGGATCGTTTCGACGATCGTTTCGACCTCCGGTTCGTCAAACGGGATCCGCTGTCCGTTGACGACGATATTCACTCGCTGGTCGAGTTTCACGAGGTCCGGCGACAGCCAGATGCGGACGCTTCCGGCGCCAGTCTTGATGTAGAGGCCGTTGGTGGCAGTCACGGAGGCGGAGGTCTCCACGGGCTGGAAACCTCGATCGGGAGGCCAATCGATCGGTTCGACCATCGACTTGGGAGGCAACTGGTCGAGTTCGACCCACCAGAAGAAATAGTCCCAGCGGCGCATCGACTTGGCGGTGAATTCCCGGGGGAAGAAGTTGCGGCGGAAACGCCCCATCCAGTCGAAGAGTCGCTGGATCTCGTCGGAAAAATGTTCGTGGCCGCGTCCCCGGTATTCGACCACCGTACAGTTGTAGTTGCGGTTGAGGTAACGGTCCAGTTCGCGGGCGTTCTCGATCATCTTACGTCCGTCCAACTCGCCGCACACGAAGTAGTAGGGCACCAACTCGGCATTCGGCCAGTAAAAGGCGCAATACCGATCCGACCTGGCCACCACCGGGACGACGCCCGCCCAGATGTCGGGATGCGCCAAGCCGATGTCCCAGGCCGCGTCACCGCCCATCGAATGCCCGGAAAGGAAAACCCGATCGGTGTCGATCGAGAAGCGGCGGCAGGCGTCGCGCAGGGTGTCGAGCACTGCCGAGTGTTCCCGTGCCGAGTATTCGTAATCCTTCTGATACTCACTGGCCCAGGCGGGAGCGACGACGATGTAACCGTGGCGGGTGGCCTGCCCAAAACGAGGCCCCTTGTCGGTCCAGGCGCCGGCCCACCAGTCGATCTGCTGTTCGGGCGTGTTGCCGGCGCCGTGCAGCGTGACAATCGTCGGGTAGCGTCGGTAGGGGTCGTACTCCGGCGGCAATTGCACCTGGTAGGCAACCGGCGGAGCGTCGCCGAGGCCCGGCACTTCGAGTCCGTAGAGCCCCGGCTTGCCATCGGCCGGCGGCGGCGTTTCGATCGGCGGCTTCATATGGCCGATCACCTGGGCCATCAGGGTCGGTGCGGCGCCTTCCTCCGAGTGAAATTGTTCGAGGATGCGGCCGCGGCTGAGCGCGTCGGCGGCGTTGAGGTACTCGACGATCAGCCAGCGGACTTTGCAGAGCGAGAGGGCCACGCGCAAGTTCAAAACGGCGCCGTTGCTGCCGACCAGCCAGCCGCTGACGGCCAACGAGATCTTCTCTTCCGGCGTGAGCGAGTCGTCGCCGGCCATCCGCAGGAATGCCGCCATGCGGTCCATCGTGTTGAAATTGAGGCCGCGGTCGAGTTCGTCGCGGACCGGTTCGAGCCGTTTTCGGTCGGCTTCGTCCTTGATCTCCGACGCCAATCGATCGAAGCACGCCAGTGCGTCAGTTCGCTGCGTGTCCAGCGCCTGGTGCTGCTGGAGCATCTCACGGACTTCCTGAAGGATCTCGCCGGCGACACCTTCAGAGGGGAAGGTATTGAGCATCTCCGCGGCAAGCCGGTGCTGACCCGCATCGCGACGGAGTCGCAGCTCCCGCAGAATCCGCTGCGCACTGAGTTGGCGGATGGCGCGGATCGACGGTTCCAACTGGTCCTTGATATCGGCGGTGGCGGCAAAATCTTTCAGGATGCGTTCGAGTTCCTGGTAGGCGTCTTCGTAGCGCTCGGCCTGGAGGTAAAAACGGGCAATCCGCTTCCGCTCTTCCAGATCCGTCGAATCACTCTGGTTCGAAAGAATACTGCCCAGCACATCCGGTGGAATGGAACTGGTGGCGATCCGCATATCCCAGACGTGTGTGATCCCTTCAACCTTTGCCCAAGTGGGAGTCAACTCGGTGATGCCTTGGATCACGTTTTCGGGACCGCGGAGGGTCTGCATGGTAAAGATCCGCCGGCCGTACTCGTCGAACGGCTGGATCCGGATGGCGGGTCCGACACTCTGCACCGTTCGTCCACTCCGCATCAGGCGCTGGTGGATCTTGTAGCGTTCGATGATCCGCGTGG
The DNA here is from genome assembly GCA_012728855.1 of Rhodopirellula sp. Lineage (GTDB taxonomy): Bacteria > Planctomycetota > Planctomycetia > Pirellulales > Thermoguttaceae > JABWBD01. The sequence goes on from JAAYEH010000520.1 coordinate 5,064, forward strand.
TGTCGTCCTGGCGGATTTCGCGGATCTGCCGCTTGGCGAAAAACGTGCGGCGAAGATCGTCGTCGAGAAAGCCGATCCGCTGCAAGGGACCGCTGCCGTCCGGACTGGGTGGCTTGGGAACCTCGGCTACGCCCGCAATCTCGCCAAGCTTGCCCGACAGCAGCCGGCCGTCGCTGAGCAGAATGTCTGCGGCAGGCGATGGAAACGCCGGCGCCAAGCAGGCTGCTACCACTAGGGCAACGAGAGGAGTCCGCCCGGATTGGTTCATCGCAAGTCCTTGGGTCAACGGGGATAGCCTCAAGTTCATTCTGCCCTCGTAGGCCTCCAAGTCAAGGAGCATCCGGTCCTGAAGTGGGAGCAACCCCCATGAATTAGCGGTTGAGTTGAAATGCCTGGCGGAAAGTGGAACCTTGACAGCGACCCTAACGATCGGGAGAATCGGCAGAGTTAGGAAAAATTGCATGATCTGGAAGAATCTTCTCTCTCGCCTCCTCCTCGTGTTGATTGCTGTCGCCCTACTGCTGCCGGTGGCCACGATCGTCGTTTGGGCACTCGGCAAGCTGCTGTTGGCGATGGGGGATCTTCAGGGCAGCATCGTGCTGGAACGAATCGCCCTGGGCTTTATGGTGACCTGGCTGCTGGATCTGGTCTTTCTTTTGCTGGTCCAAGGACTTCATTTGCTCGCTTCCGCTGATCCCCCGGAGTGAGATAGCAGCCGGGCGGCTATGCGTTTTTCGGCCGGGTTCAAAAACGGGGACAGGCACCTCGCCGAACCGTGTTTTTTCGCCGGCAGAAGCTGTTCTGGCTCGGAGCCAGTCCCCGTTTTTGAACCAGGCCCGTTTCTCGGGCCCGTGTGGGATCGCACCCTCTCAACTTTGACGGCTCGGGCGGTTATCCTGGAGCCATGGCGATTCGTTTCTTCTGCCCACAGTGCCGGGGATTGCTGAGCATCGGCCGCCGCAAGGCCGGGACGGAAATCCAGTGTCCCAAATGCGGCTATCCGCAAACGGTCCCCAGTGAAGAGGCGGCCGCTGCGGCGATGGCGATGCAGCAGTTCGGCGGCCTGGAAACCGCCGTAGAAGTACCGGAGTTGGCGGTCTACGACGACGAGCCCGTGCCGCTGTCGTCGCCTCGTGGCCGGCCGCGCCGAATGGCCGAGCCGGCTCCCATCCGTGCTGCAACAGAGAAGTTCTTTCGCGCCGCAGGGGACGTCGTGGTCTATCCGCGGCAGACTCTGTATTATCACGCGATGTTGTTTCCGGTAGTCGCGCTGGTGGCGTTCGCCGCCGGCTACCTCATCGGTCGCGGCGACGCATCGTACGAACTGTTCATCGCCGGCGAATCGGCGGGCAAAGAAGAGGTCTTAGTCGAAGGGAGGCTCGTTTACGATCCCGGAACAGGCAAACTCGAAGGCGACGGGGAGTCGATCGCCATCCTCTTGCCGCGGGACAAGCGGCCGAAGAAGAAGTTTTCCGTCTTGGGAATTCGTCCCCATGAGTCACCGGCGGAAAGCCACGCGACAATTCGGGGCGTGCGCGAACTGGGCGGGGTCTACGCGCGCGCAAAACCTTCGGGCGCGTTCGACTCACTGGCGCTGACCGGCAAGTATTACGTCTTGCTCATTTCCCGCCACGCGGACCGCCCCGCCGCCGACTTGCTCGATGAACTCGACAAGAAGCAGATCGGCGAGTACTTCGACGACCCCGCAACGCTCATTCGCGATCAGAAATATCACTGGACTGCCGAGGAGATCCTACCGGGGCAGCGCGACCCGATCGAGCACAGTTTCGGTTTGGACGAGAATTAGAAGCCCTAACAAAACGGGGACAGGCACCTCGCCAGGACGTGTATTCTGCAAGTTTTGCGAAGGTTCGGCTCGGAGCCAGTCCCCGTTTTGTTAGGGCTTCTTAACCGCTCGCGTCAAAGTTTTCACCCGTGCCGATCGTTCTGCCCCCTCGGGCGGCCGCTTCGATTTGGCCGAGTTACCGGGAGGCGGCGGTGCTTGGTTGCCGCGGAATTTTCTGATCCTGTGACGGTTGGATTCATCGCATTGGTGTTGTAAGCGAGGCCAGGGTGACTGTCATGTCGCCGTCTTTCTCCCTCGCTTACAACTCACTCAAGCTGCCACGCACTCCGTTTTCAAGGGAACCAAGATATTTACACGGCGCCGACCCGGGAGCCGTAAGCTTTCTCGGTCAACTCCATGATGTGAACCCCCTGCTTGCCGCTGTTGATTTCCGGCTCGCGGTGGTTAAGGATGCAGTCGGCGAAGTACTCGCACTCGGCCGTGTAGGGATTGATCTGGTCGAAGGCTATCGGCTCGAACTGCCGGACCACGTCCTTATTCTGCGCGGCGTCGTAGCCGCCGGTTGCTTCGGCGAAATATCCCTCCACCTTGCCGCCGTTGCTCTGTCCGATCGTTCCTTCGGTGAGAATGGCCCCCTTGGAGCCGTAGATTTCCAGTCGCGTGCGGCTGGCTTCATCCGGGATGCAGAAGAAACTGTCGACGGTGCCGTGCGCTCCCGACTGGAACTCCAGCAGCGTGGTCGAGGCGTCGTCCGACTTGTAGCCGTGGACGAGATTGCCGGTGAGAGCCACGAGTCTCTTTGCCGGGCCGGCGAAATACTCCAACAGATCGTAGAGGTGCGTGGCCATGTCGATCAGCGCCCCGCCGCCCCCCAGCGCCGGATCCTGCCGCCAAGCGCCCTCCATCGGCGGATACCAACATGACAATTGTGCCCGCATATAGACCACCTTGCCGAGCCGGCCCTGCTCGACCAGTTCCTTGATCTTGCGGTGCGCGCCGTGGAACTTCATCATGTAGCCTTCCTGGAGAAACACGCCCGCCTTTTTGCAGGCGTCGACCGCTTGGCGCGCCTCACCGGCATTCATGCAGAGCGGTTTTTCGCTGAGCACGTGCTTGCCCGCTGCCGCGGCTTGTTTGATCTGCTTCAGGTGGCAATTGACCGGCGAAGCGATATAGACCGCCTGGATTTCCGGATCCGCCAGCAGATCGGCCTCGGACGCGTAGGCCCGCGCGCCGAACTCTGCGGCGATGGCATCGACGTTGGCCACGTCCATCACGGCCGCCAGTTTGCAGTTCTTCGCCCGGAGCATACCTGGAATCGTCTTGCGCCGAGCGATGCCGCCTGCGCCGATTACGCCGATAGATACCTGGTCCGCCATGATGGTTCTCCTTGGGTTCGTACTTGTTGGTCGGAATCTCAGCCGGCGAAAAGCCGGTTCAACTGGGCCAACGCCGAAGCGACCAGTCGCTCGTCGGCGCCCGGCCGATAAAACGTGCTCCCCGGCAGTGGCTCGTAGCCGCCTTGCGAGAAAGACTCGCGGGTGGGGATGTAACCGATCGCGTCGTTGGTGAGGCCGGCGACGAGCGTGTGCCGGGCGGGCGAGCGACGCTTGATTTCCAGTCCCAACTCGCAAAAGCACTCCCCAGGCAGGCCGACCAGCGCCGCTTCCCCGACGCGCAGCACGGCCACTTCCACGGCATCCGGTTCGTGTTGCTGCCGGCTCATCCGCAAAAGCGTCGAGGCATAGTAGGAGTCGGGGAGCCCGTCGACGCAGCCTTTGGGAGGATTGCGCCGCGCTTCTTCCAACACCTTTTCGCACCACTGCCGCTTTTCGTCGCTGATTTCGATCCGATCCAGCGACACTTGCTCGCTGGAAAAAGCTACCCGGTCCGCTGCGACGGCCGCTCGCCGGTTGATCGCCTCGTGCGCCGCCGCGCCGAGGAGGTAGCCGACCCGCTGGGTCATCTGGTAACCGCGGCCCTGGCCGCGATCGCGGTAGTCGACGTGGTTGACGTTGCCACAGCACCCGTTGGCGAAGATCGAAGTGAATTGCGGGCCGATCGTCTTCTGCAGCGACTCGGCCAGTTGGCCGGGATAGTCGGCGGAATAAAGCCAATTGTCGCCGGCGAGAATGGCCGGGTGCAGGCCGAAATTGACCACGCCGGCCACCGGCCGTCCCTCACGCTCGACGGCAAGGCAAGCGACCTGCGGATCGATACTGCCCCAGGCGCCTTCCACGTCTTCGGGATCGAAGTCGGGCCAAAGGGCCTCCCAATTCATCTGGGTCGAGCCATCTTTGCGGCGGAGTCGGCGGTTGAAGGAGATGCGATTTTCCGTGGCAGAGCCGACGGCCAACGATGCGACTTCCAAGCGGCCGGCGGCCGCTGCCACCGCGGAGGCTGCTTTGTTCAAGAAGGCGTCGATCTCGTCGCGGAACGACGCCAAGTCGACGCCGAAATCGAGAATGTCCGTGGTGGCCGGGCCGCTGTGGGTGTGGGTGGCATGGACCAGAACGTTTTCCGGCGGAACCTCGCAGCTTTCGGCAATCGCCGCGCGGATCCTCGCCACGTTGCCGCGGTCGAGCAGGCAGGCATCGACAGAAAGAAAGCCCGCCTTGCCGCCGCGGTCGTCGGCCAAGACGATCGCTTTGGCCAAGAGAGGGTCGTGCGTGCCGCGGGCGGCGTAGTCGTCGCGAAAATTGCCGAGCAAGGGAAGGCCCACCGGCGGCGTGCAGTCGACGGTGGCGATGCCGATTCGTAGAGCAGGCATGTGTATCTCGAAGAGTCAACGGAGTTGGGGCGAGACGGAGGGGTCGGGAGCCTTTCTTCCGTGTCGGCCCGATAGGCTCTATCCATGCACGAAAGCCTTGCCGGGCCGACACGGAAAAAGACGACTCCCGACCCCTTTGCTGGGAATCCGCGTTTAGGCGGAAATCGACTACGAGTAGGCCTTGATAACCTTGACCAGGGCGCTGCCGATCTGCTTCATGTCCTCCTCGGTGAACGTCGGGAACGCGAAACAGGTGAAGGTGTGCGATTCGTGCCACCGGGCATTGGGTACCTCGACGTTGCTGTAGTCGGCCGACGCGGGATCCGTATATTCCTTGGAGGTAAACGGGAACCCCGAGTTGCCGAAGCCGTTGTGCGCGGTAAACGCCTTTTCCACATGGCATTGCGGCCAGAAGACCTTCCAGCACGGCGCCCCCTCCGCCCCGGCGGCGGTGACGAACTTGGCGATGTCGCAATTCATTTTCTCAATGTCGAGCGAGAACGCGCAGACGAACCAGCCGTTCTGCCGCTCCTCGGTATCGATGGGCATGTACTTCACCTGCGGCAGATCGCCGATCATATCCATAATGATATGGGCGTTCCGCTTGCGGGCGGGCATATTCCAATTGTCCATGCGATCCAATTCGGCCAACCCGATTGCCGACTGCATCTCGGTCATGCGGTAATTCCACCCGACCCGGTTGTGGATGTAGGGAAGTTTCTGTTCGAGGGCGAGAAGGTTGAGTCGCTGCTTGACGTCGTAGCCGTGGTCGCGGAAGCTCCTCGCCTCCCAGGCCAAATCCTCATCGTCGGTGGTGACCATGCCCCCTTCGCCGCCGGTAGTGAAGGTTTTGTTCTGGCAGAAACTACAGGCGTTGATATTGCCGATCGTACCGGTCTTTTTCCCTTTGTACACGCCGCCGAACGCCTCGGCGTTGTCCTCGATTACGAAGAGGTTGTGCTTCTTGGCGAACGCCATGATCGGGTCCATGTCGCAGACGTTGCCGTAAAGATGGACCGGCATGATCGCCTTGGTCCGCTTGGTGACGAGCTTTTCGGCGGAAGCGACACTGATGCAGTGGTCTTCCAAGTTGACGTCGGCGAAACGCGGAATGGCGCCGGCCTGAACGATCGAAAAACTCGACGCGATGAACGTATAGCTGGGGACGATCACTTCGTCGCCGGGGCCGATCCCCAGCGCCGACAATGCCACGTGCAAAGCGGCCGTGCCGGTCGCGGCGCTGATGGCGAACTTGCTTCCTTGCCAGGCGGCGAACCGCTTCTCGAATTCCATTCCCTTCGGACCGGTCCAATAGTTCACCTTGCCGGACCGCAGAACCTCCTCTACCGACTTGATCGCCTTCTCGTCGAAGTTCGGCCATCCGATCAATTTGTTGGTGACTGCCTTGGGCCCGCCGTCGATGGCCAGCTTCTGGGTAACTACGGACTCGCTCATCTCAAATCTCCGTTGGTAATAAGGGGGGTCTGTCCGGGATCCAGCCGGAAGCTCTCCATTTTCTAACGTAGTGAAGCGGTCATTCCAAGCCCCCCCCACCGATGTTCTGGTCGTCCGCCAGCCTCCAGCTGGCGAGCGGCGGAAATTCGTAGCCCGACTCTCCGAGTCGGGTCTGGCTTCAAAGCTCCGACTCGGAGTGTCAGGCTACGTCCGAGGCGCGTAGGTTCTCTTCTGCCGCTCGCCTAACTACCGGTATATAGAGCGGCCCGTTAGAAGGATGTGTGAGAAACTGGATTTGACCCTACCGCCCCATCGGAGTATAGTTAGGCAATTGTGACAGCATCACTTGTTTTAATCTGATCTGTCTGGGTAGTTTTGGGTTGGTTTGCTGCGCGAGGGCCGTCGCCATGACCCTGCAAGACATTCTGAAGACCAAAGGCAGCGTCGTCTACAGCGTTGAGCCAACGGCAACGCTTGAAGACGTGATACTTCGACTGGTTCAGCACAATGTCGGAGCCTTGCTGGTCTGCGATCGCGACTTCTCGGAAGGGGAGAGGCTGGTTGGCATCATCACGGAACGGGACATCCTGCACATTACGGCGAAGTCGCACGGCGCGCTCGGTTCCATGAAAGTGGCCGACCACATGACCACGCGACTGATCAGCGCCAGTCCGCAGGATTCGGTCGACGCAGTGATGGGAATGATGACCGACAATCGCATTCGCCACTTGCCCGTGCTCAACGACAATCGCCTCGTCGGTATCGTCTCCATCGGCGATGTCGTCAAGTCGCAGCTCGAGCGGCTGGCGCTGGAGAACCAGTTCATGAAGGACTATATCCAGAGCTGACGGACTTCCTCCAATCGCGTTCTACTTTCCGGCATGGTTCAAGAACGGGGACAGGCACCTCGCCAAACCGTGTTTTTTCACCGGCAGAGGCTATTTGGCTCGGAGCCAGTCCCCGTTTTTGAACCATGCCAACTTTCCTGCGTGAGCCGTCGGGAGCGAGAGGCCGCGAAAGAGTCCGGAATATCGACTTTTTGGACTCCAAAGAGGCTATCGTGGCGACTTTCCTTTGGTTATAGTAGCGGCTGTCGCTGGCCTGCAGATCGGTCAGGCTCAGATGGGAACCTAAACAGCCAAGAGCAAGCCAAGGGAAACCACAATGGCCCATCACCCCCCACGTTGGCGTTCTGTTGTGATGCCAGTGACGGCATGCACGGCGATACTTCTGGGAACCGACTGCTCCGCTGCGGAGCCGCCAGCCCCTCGGCCGCGAGCTGAGATCGATGCCGTGCTCGCCAAATCGCCCGATGCGCCCCCTGTCGATAAGCTGAAGCCGCTCAAGATCGTCCTGGTGGCCGATACCAAAGACCATGGCCCCGGCGAACATGACTACCCACTCTGGCAGAAGCGGTGGAAAGTCTTGCTTGGTGGAAAGCCGGAACCAGGCGAGCCGTTGCAGGCCAACCTTCATGGTCCCATTTCGCCCGTCGAACAAGACAAACTGGCGGCCGGCGCCGCGAAGGTTGAAGTGGCGACGGCCTGGCAGTGGCCCACTGCGGAGCAGTTCGCATCGGCCGACCTGGTTGTCATGTTCTGTTACCGGTCGGGCGGCCCGCCGCGCATCTGGAGTGACCAACGGATGGATCAGCTCGATCAGTTCCTCGGGCGCGGTGGTGGTTTCGCCGTGATCCATTCCGCGACGTATACGGCACTGAAACTTCCGTCGGACGGCAAGAATCGCCGCACCGATTTGACCGGCCTCGTCTTCGACGGCACCATCCAGGTCCGCCACGGCGCCATGGAAGTGAGTATTTCTGCCCCCGATCATCCCATCTGCACCGGACTGCCCCCAACGATCCGGTTCATCGACGAGCCGTACTGGCCGCCGCGAGGCGATCTAAGCAACGTGACTGTGCTGGCCACTTCCGACGAGCGCCTCGGCGATTCGAGTGCGGCTGAGCCGCAGCCGATGTTCTGGACCTATCAGCACGGCAAAGGCCGCGTGTTTGGCAGCACCCTCGGACACTACAACTGGACCTTCGATGATCCTTACCTGAGGATCCTCCTGCTTCGTGGCCTGGCCTGGGCCGCCGGCGAGTCGCCCTATCGTTTCGACTCGCTGGTGCTCCGCGGGGCGGCCGTCCAGTAGCCGCACCCGGGAGTGTCGTCCCCTCAAGGCACCCCTAGGCGCAGAGCGATTGCGGTGCTAAAAAACAGGGTTAACGGCAACGCCGCGATGGAGGCGTCAGGACGCAGATACACAGCACATGGCAATAACGTGAGGAGACCGGTGTGAGCATTAGCGAGCGAAAGCAGGAGTTGAAGCGGCGACGGCATCGGCGTAAGAAACTGAAGCGATGGCAAGAGCGATTGCCGAAAACCACGGTTTCGGAGCGGGCCGCGATTGCAGACAAAGTGCGACAACTCACCCCGGGCGCCGAAGTGATTATCGCCAATTGGGGGATCGAGGAGCGGTAGATCGCTTCATCGACGCAACGCAAAGATCAAGCAGCCCGGCTGCTGGCAGCGGCCGGGCTGCTCTGGTTTGACTACTCGTTAAAGTCCGGGCCGAAGTCGGCGGAAATGCGTCCGGTTGCCTGATCGTAAATCCACCCGGCGACGGTTGTCGCTGAAGCTGGAAGAGTTTCCGCGAGGCAGACCGTGTTTCTGCCCGTGAACGGGTTTAGCGGAACTCCCTCGGGCAGATAGGGCCCAAAAGGAAAGTCCTTGCCGGGTGGCCCAGGGACGCCTTCCACGTTCGTCGCGCCGATCAGTTGAGGAAATCCCCCCTTGAACAGCAGCGGCACTTGACCGCGGTGTTCGATCTTGTACCGCTCGATCTGGTTGCGGAGCGTGTGAAGATTCTGTCGCAGCGAGGTTTTTTTGGCGTTTTCGCTGGCTGAGTCTACCAGAGGCGCGGCCAACGCCGTGACGATGGCCATGATCGCTGCGACGATGCAAGCGTCGATTGCCGTGAAGGAACCCTGTCGGTGCCTCGCATAGCTAATCAGGTAGGCGAGGCCGGCAAGGACACCGATCAAGGCGGCAGTCGGCAGGTCGTGTTTCCCGAACGACAATTCCGTCAAGCGGTCGTTCCTTACCCAGATAGCGTACTGCCAACGGCATTCCTACCCCCATGCCGGCGGCATCGCCACATAATAACTATAGCTTGCCGCTTGGCAGCGTTGTGCGGCTATGAGGCAACGTGCTGAGAAGGGGTGAGCCACGGCGCCACCGAAGAATCCCGATTGGTCCGGAAATACGGGATGAGCGGGCCCGGCGGGATCATGCCTGGTCGTTCAGGCCGACGCGACGGGATCAACTCGATCGAATGTGAACTCGCCCTCCGCGTAATCGACTCGCACGCGGGTTCCTTCCGAGAACTCCTGCTTGAGGATCTCGACCGCCAGCGGGTTCTGGACGCGCTGCTGGATAATGCGTTTCAAAGGACGCGCGCCGTAGCTGGGGTCGAAGCCCTGCTCGGCAATGGCGTCCAAGGCCGCCACGGTCACCTCCAGATCCAGATGGTTCTGCCGGAGCTGCCTCTTCAGGCGATCGATCTGCAATGCGACGATCTTGCGGATCTGCACCGCCGTGAGGGGGTGGAAGAGGATCGTTTCATCGATCCGATTGAGAAACTCAGGAAGGAATCTCGCTTGAAGTGCTGCGGTAACGGCTTCGCGGATCTCAACTTCGCTGCCGTGTTCGCGGGTGATCTCCTGAATCAACTGACTGCCGATGTTCGACGTCATTACGACGATCGTATTGGTGAAATCGACGGTATGCCCCTGGTTGTCCGTGAGGCGACCGTCGTCGAGAACCTGCAGCAGTATATTGAAAACGTCCAGATGAGCCTTTTCGATCTCGTCGAGCAGGATCACCGAATACGGCCTGCGCCGAACAGCTTCCGTCAACCGGCCGCCTTCCTCGTAGCCGACGTAGCCCGGTGGCGCACCGATCATGCGGCTGACGGTATGCCGTTCCATGAACTCGCTCATGTCGAGCCGTACCATAGCGTTTTCGTCGTCGAACATCGCTTCGGCCAAGGCCTTGCACAGTTCCGTCTTGCCGACGCCGGTGGGCCCCAGGAAGATGAACGACCCGATAGGCCGGTTGGGATCCTGGAGTCCGGAGCGGCTACGGCGGACCGCGTTGGAGACAGCCTCGACCGCTTCGTCTTGGCCGACCACCCTTTGGTGGAGTCGCTCCTCCAAAACGAGCAATTTCGCCCGTTCGGTCTCCATCATCCGGCTGACGGGGATTCCCGTCCACGCGCTGACGACTTCCGCGATCTCCTCGGGCCCGACCTCCTGACGAAGCAGTCGCCGCGCGCCACTGCTTTCCGGTGCTTCCGAAACCTCCAACTTCTCAAGTTGTTCGCTGAGCTTCCGAAGACGAATATCCAGTTCGTAGAGACGCTGGTAATCCACTTCATGCACCGGGGCGCCGGACGACTGTTGTTCCTTGATGGAAGCCTGCAGGTGGTTGAATTGCAGTTCGACCTCCGCCCGCTCCCGGCGAACCTGATGGACGTCGCCCAGGCCGCTTTTCTCCCGCTCCCACTGCTGCCGTAAGCCGTTCAGCTTTTCGCGGAGATTGGCCATCTCCCCTTCGATTTCCGTCAACCGCTGCCGCGCGTGTTCTTCTTTTTCCTCGGCCAGTTGCCTCGCCGCCAACTCCAGTTGAACGAGGCGGCGCTGGACCTGATCGATCTCCGCGGGCACGCTCTGAAGCTCCATGGCCAGGCGGCTCATGGCTTCGTCCATCAAGTCGATCGCCTTGTCGGGCAGGAAACGATCACTGATGTAGCGGTGGGAAAGATTCACCGCCGCCACCAGGGCCGAATCCTTGATCTTGACCCCCTTGTGATGCGCTTCGTAGCGAGGCTTCAAACCGCGAAGAATTGCCAGGGTGTCGTCCGGCGAGGGCTCGCCGACGTAGACCGGCTGGAAACGGCGTTCGAGGGCGGCGTCTTTCTCGATGTACTTGTGATATTCGTCCAGAGTCGTCGCCCCAATGCAGCGAAGATCGCCGCGGGCCAGCGCCGGCTTTAAGAGGTTCGCCGCGTCGCTGCCCCCCTCGGCACGGCCTGCGCCGACGACCGTGTGCAACTCGTCGATGAAGAGGATGATGTTGCCGCCCGCGTCCTCGATTTCTCGGAGCACCGCTTTGAGCCGCTCTTCGAATTCGCCGCGAAACTTGGTTCCGGCCACCAAGGCGCCCATATCCAGCGCGACGACGCGGCGGTTCTTGAGGCTTTCCGGCACGTCGCCGTCGACGATCCGCAGAGCCAGCCCTTCCGCGATGGCGGTTTTTCCTACCCCCGGCTCACCGATGAGCACCGGATTGTTCTTGGTGCGGCGCGAGAGCACCTGTACCACCCGGCGAATCTCCTGATCGCGGCCGATGACCGGATCGAGCTTACCCCGCCGCGCCCGCTCGACCAGGTCGATTCCATACTGCTCCAGGGCCCGAAATTTTGCCTCGGGGTTCTGGTCGGTAACCCGCGCGCTGCCGCGCAGGCTCTGCAGCGCCTGAAGCACGTCCTTCTCGCTCACCGCGTTGAGACGCAGCACACTCTTGGCCTTCGAATCGGCTTTCGTGAGGGCCAAAAGGAGGTGCTCGACAGAGACGAAGTCGTCCTTCATCGCGTCGGCTTCCCGCTGCGCCGCCTCGAGAACCTTTTGCAGCGAACTGCCCGCCTGAGGCGTCGCCCCGCCGGAGACCTTGGCAAAGTGTTTCAACTCCGACTCGGCGATCTGCGCAAGTTGCCCGCGGTTGACCCCGATGCGGTCGAGGATGGCGTCGATCAGCCCGTCGTGATCCCCGAGCAGGGCTGCCAGCAGGTGGATCGGATCGACTTCCGGACTACCGCGGTCGGCGGCCAGAGACTGGGCCCGCGCGACCGCTTCCTGGGCTTTCACCGTCAGTTTGTCGAAACGGAAAGCCATGGTTACTTGGAGTCCTTCACCTCAAACTCGGCATCGACCACGTCATCGTCACCGCCCGTGGCGCCTCCCGGCGGCGGACCGCCCTGCGGACCGGCCCCGGCGGGACCGGCTTGCGAAGCGGCCTTCTCGTAAAGCGTGCGGCTCAGCGCGTGCGAGGCTTGTTCCAGGTCGTGGATGGCTGACTTGATCTGTTCCACGTCCTCACCTTTCGCCGCTTCGCGGGTTTTTTCAATCGCCTTTCGGATGGCATCGATGTCGCCCGCGCCGAGCTTCGACTCATTCTCTTTAATGAGCTTCTCGAGTTGCCACGACATCGATTCCGCCTGATTTCGCAGTTCGACGAGCTGCCGCTGCCGCTTGTCCTCTTCCGCATGGATCTCGGCGTCCTTTCGCATCTGGTCGATATCCTGTTCCGAGAGGCCGGCGGACTGCTCGATGCGGACGCGCTGCTCCTTGCCGGTTCCAAGATCGCGGGCGGAAACATTGAGGATGCCGTTGGCGTCGATGTCGAAACTGACTTCCACTTGCGGCACACCGCGCGGCGCCGGCGGAATCCCTTCCAGGTTGAATTGTCCCAGGAGCCGGTTGTGAGCCGCCATCTCCCGTTCGCCCTGGTAGACCTTGACGGTCACGGCGGTCTGGTTGTCGTCCGCGGTGCTGAATACCTGTTTCTTCTCCGTGGGGATAGTCGTGTTTTTCTCGACCAGCTTGGTCATAATCCCGCCCAGCGTTTCGATTCCCAGGCTCAGCGGGGTGACGTCCAGAAGCAGCACGTCGTGAACTTCGCCGGCGAGCACCCCGCCTTGGATCGCCGCGCCGACGGCAACCACTTCGTCCGGGTTGACTCCCTTGTGCGGATCTTTGCTGAACAGCGCCTTGACGAGATCCTGCACTTTCGGAACCCGCGTCGAGCCGCCGACCAGCACCACTTCGTCGATATCCTTGGGCGAGAGCTTGGCGTCTTTCATCGCCTGCAGCACCGGCCCGCGGCATCGTTCGACGAGGTGGTCAACCAATTGCTCGAACTTGGCGCGAGTGATCTTGAGCTGCAGGTGCTTGGGCCCGGACGCATCGGCCGTGATAAAAGGAAGATTGATATCGGTCGATTGGGCCGAACTGAGTTCCTTTTTCGCTTTCTCGCAGGCTTCCTGCAGTCGCTGCAGAGCCATCGTGTCCTTGCGGAGATCGATCCCTTGTTCCTTCTTGAACTCGTCGGCGACGTAATTGATCAGTACCTCGTCGAAGTCGTCGCCACCGAGGTGGCCGTCGCCGTTGGTGCTGATCACTCGGAACACCCCCTCGGCCACTTCCAGAACCGAAACGTCAAAGGTGCCGCCGCCGAGGTCGAAAACAACGAGTTTCTCGGTGATCGTCTTATCCAAGCCGTAAGCCAGTGACGCCGCCGTCGGCTCGTTGATGATTCGCGCCACCTCCAGGCCGGCGATCTGCCCGGCGTCCTTGGTCGCTTGACGCTGGGAATCGTTAAAGTAGGCCGGCACGGTGATCACGGCCTTGTTGACCTTGTGCCCCAGGTAGGCTTCCGCCGACTCCTTCAGCTTGCGGAGGATGCGGGCCGAGATCTCCGGCGGCGTGTATTCCTTATCGCCGATCCGCACCCGCACGTATTCTTCCGAGCCGCCGAATACCTCGTAAGGCACCATCTTCTCTTCGGTCGCCACTTCGTTGTGCCGGCGGCCCATGAACCGCTTGATGGAGTACACGGTGCGGCTCGGATTGGTCACCGCCTGCCGCCGCGCCGGTTCCCCTACGAGGATCTCGCCGCTGTCGGTGAAAGCAACCACGCTGGGAGTCAATCGGTTTCCTTCGGCATTGGGGATGACCTTGGCCTCCTTGCCCTCCATCACCGCAACGACCGAGTTGGTCGTTCCCAGATCGATCCCGATAATCTTTTCGCCTTGAGCCATCAGACACTCCTTTCTCGCAATCTCGACCGAGAGTGCTTATGCCGGACCATCCCAGTAAGGAAAATCCGACGAATATTCTTGCCACAAATCTTTCCCGACCGTTCGCCAAAATACCCACCAGCCCGGCTCCTGCCACTGGCCGAAGCGTTGGCGTTGCCGCAGACCGGTGCGCAGCAGCCGGGCTGCTGGGGTTGATGCCATTTTGGCGAGTCGTTGATTCCTCTTGTCCGTTTCCCATGCCCCGTACCATTTATATCCTGCCCGAATCCAATACTTTCTGGCAGCGGGACAATGCCTATGGCACGGTGCATTTTGTTCGTTTTGATCGAGCAAAGTTCGTGCCGAACACGAAAACCGTCTGGCTTTCTTGCGCAAACCTTTCTGGCATAAGGATATACTAAGAGGTAATCCCCCGGGTTCGGTCTGCAGGCCTCCGCTTGCCGGGAGAGGGCTGTCATTTTGGCAGAAACCCTAACCCCTGCACTCTGGGTTCCAATAGAGGCCCCTCGGTTGACAACTACCCAGTGCGCGGAGTACAAGTGGGCGGATCCTTTTCTCGCGTCATGCCGCAAGTGCAAGAGTATCAACCATGGCCAAGGCCAAACTGAAGAAGACCTCTGCGGTGAAGAAGGCGGGCGCCGCCCGTCCAGCCAGCCTGGCATCGCTGGAGAATCAGCTTCAACGGCTCGACGACAGTCTGGTCTCCCTGGTCAACCAACGGGCGGAATTGGCCCGTCAGGTGGGCGAGTGGAAACGCTCGGCGGGCGAGCCGGCCTTCGTGCCGGGACAAGAGGAGGATTTGCTGGCGCGCGTAGCCGCGCTCGATAAGGGACCGTTGCCGGAGAACTGCATTCGTGCCGTCTTTCGCGAATTGATCAGCGGTTCCCGCGCTTTGTTGCGCGACGTCCGCGTGGCGATGCTCGGGCCGATGTACAGCTACAGTCACCTGGCGGCCATTCACCGCTTCGGGCAGTCGGTGGAATTCGTGCCGGTCGGGACGATTGCCGCGGTCTTCGAGGAGGTGAATCGCGGGCAGTCCGATTTCGGCCTCGTTCCGATCGAGAACTCAACCGACGGACGGATTGCCGATTCCCTGGAAATGTTCACCCGTTTGCCGGTCCGCATCTGCGGCGAGGTGGATCTGGAGATTCACCATACCCTTTTGGGCAAATGTGGGCGAAGCGAAATCCGGGAAGTATACAGTAAGCCACAGGCGTTGTCGCAATGCCGCAACTGGCTTGCTCGGCATTTGTCGGCGGCACGGATGATCGAGGTGACGAGCACGTCGACCGCCGCCCAACTGGCCGGCGAAAAGCCGGGCGCCGCCGCGATCGCCAGTCTCCAGGCCGGCATTCACTACGGCCTTGATGTGTTGGCCGAACAAATCGAAGACAATCCGACCAACAAGACGCGATTCGCCGTGATTGGCGAGCATTCGGCACCGCGCACCGGGCGGGACAAGGCGGCCATGCTCTTCCAGGTGGAACATCGCCCCGGCGCTTTGGCCGACGCCATGAATATCTTCAAACGCAACCGGCTCAACCTCACCTGGATCGAGTCCTTTCCCATTCCCGGCTCCAGCCGAAACTACTTGTTCTTCGTGGAGATGGAGGGGCACGAGACCGATGCTCGCATCCGCCGTACCGTGGCCGCGCTGGGGCGAAAAACGACGCGGCTGGAAATCCTCGGTTCTTTCCCCGCGGGGCCGAACGGTCAGTAGTCGGTGGTCTTTTCGGTCGAGGAAGCCTTTCGTCAGGTTCAGTCAACAACAATCAGATCCCTGTCTTTTTCACATGGCATGGTATGCCCAAGGAGTTCCATTGATGCGACGTCCGTTTATCGCCGGAAACTGGAAAATGAACCTCGATCGCGCCTCGGCCCTCGCACTGGCCGAGGGCCTAGCGAAGCAATCGAAGGGGCTCGACGGCGTCGACCTGGCCGTTTGCCCGCCCAGCGTCTACGTCGATGCCATTGGCCGCGCCCTGGCCGGCTCGAACGTCGCCCTGGGTGCCCAGAACGTCTACCACGAGGCGAACGGGGCCTACACCGGTGAGGTCAGTGTCGCGATGCTGCGGGATCTCGGCTGCAAGTACGTCATCCTCGGCCACAGTGAGCGGCGGCATATTCTCGGGGAGACCGATGCCGAAATCAACAAAAAGACCCACGCCGCCCTGGCGGGCGGCCTCCTGCCGATCGTCTGCGTCGGCGAACTGCTCGACGAGCGGGAAGCGGGCCAAACCCTGGACGTGATTCGCCGCCAGTTCGACGGATCCCTCGCCGGCGTCTCTGAGGAACAAATGGGGAACATCGTCATCGCCTATGAGCCGGTCTGGGCCATCGGCACCGGAAAGGTAGCCAGTCCTACCCAAGCCGAGGAGGTTCATCTCGCCCTTCGCAACCTTCTGCAAGAGCGTTACAATAAGGGGGTCGCCGAGGCGGTCCGAATTCAGTACGGCGGGAGCGTCAAGCCCGACAACGCGACAGTGTTGCTCGCCCAGCCCAATATTGACGGGGCTTTGGTGGGCGGAGCGAGCCTGAAGGTCGATCAATTCATGGGCATTGTGGCCGGGCTGACCAAGTGACCGGTTTTACCCGTAAGGAGTTGCCATTCCGATGACCTATTTGTTACTTTTTCTCTTGCTCCTCCTCGCCTTTTTCTTGATCGTGCTGGTTCTCATTCAGCGCGGGAAGGGGGGTGGGCTGGCAGGGGCTTTCGGTGGGATGGGCGGGCAGAGCGCCTTCGGCACGAAGGCCGGGGATCTCTTTACTCGCATCACCATCGGGGTGGCGACCGTGTGGATTCTCGTCTGTATCATCAGCGTGAAGTACATCGGCGCGACCGGTAACCGAATGAACCTCAATGTGACGCCCCCTCCGGCGACAGGTGCCGACGAGAATCCGGCTGGAGCCGTTCAGCCCAACAGCGAGGCGGTTCCCGATTCGCCGCCATCACCGCCGCCCACAGACGGTTCGACCGCAGCCGAGACAAGCAAGCCGGCTGGCGATAATGCGGCTGAAAAGTAGACCGCGCCGCGTGGCTCCCTACTCGCCTCGAACAGGAGTGTTGCCGTCGTGCCACTTAGCATGACCGGGTTCGGTGAGTCGCATCGCCAGGAAGCGGATACCGCCGTCTCCGTGGAAGTGCGGACCATCAACAATCGCTATCTGAAAATCTCGATCCGGACCAGCGATGGTTACGGAACTTTAGAGCCGCAGATCGAGGCCGCCGTGCGGGAAAGCGTCCGCCGCGGCACGATCCAAGTGAATGTCCGTGTCGATCGAGCCAAGTTCGCCGAGGATTTCCGCATCGATACCCGCGTTCTCGACAGCTATCGAAGCCAGCTTGATGCGGTGTACCAACGGTGGGGCGTCACGCAGTCGGTGCCGCTGGACAACTTGTTGTTGCTGCCCGGCGTGGTCGATGAATGCAAGGCAGGCAGGGCCAACGCGGCCGATCTGTGGCCGTTGATTGAGACAACGCTTAACGAAGCACTCGACAGCCTCCAGCGGATGCGGAGCGAGGAGGGGCGGACGATGGCCGCGGATCTTCGGGAAAACGGCCGCACGGCAGCGGATTGCCTTGAGGAGATTCAACGCCGAGCCCCGCTCGTCGCCGATGCCTACCGGACGCGGCTGGAAGAACGGCTCAAACGCGTCCTGGCCGAAGTCGACGTGAAGTTCGATCCCAGCGACGTCATCAAGGAGGTAGGGCTTTTTGCCGAGCGGAGCGACATTTCCGAGGAAATTGTCCGCCTACGAAGCCACCTGGAGCAGTTTGTCTCGGTCGTCGACGCCGCCGAGAGTTCCGGCCGAAAGCTGGAGTTTCTCACTCAGGAGATGTTCCGAGAGGTCAACACCATCGGTTCGAAGGCGAACGACGTGGAGATCTCACGACAGGTCATCGAAATCAAGGGGGCCATCGAGCGGATCCGCGAGATGATCCAGAACATCGAATGACGACCGACAGTGGCACTCCGCGCGGCAGGCTGGTGATCGTTTCCGGTCCTTCCGGGGCCGGCAAAACGACCGTGCTCAAGCGACTGTACCAACGGGCGGCGGTGCCACTGGTAGCCAGTGTTTCCGCGACCACCCGTCGGCCGCGTCCCGGAGAAATCGACGGTGTGGACTACCGCTTTCTCTCCGAGGAGCAGTTCGCCGAGCACCGTCGGCAAGGGGAGTTTCTCGAGTGCTTCCAGGTCTTTGGAGGGGGGGACTGGTACGGAACCCTCGCCGAACCGGTGGCCTCTAGCCTCCGGCAGGGCAAATGGGTACTGTTAGAGATTGACGTCCAGGGGGCGAGGGAGGTTCTGAAGCGCTATCCCGACGCACTGACCATTTTTCTACACCCCAGTTCCTTGGAAGAACTCCAGCGGCGTTTGCGGGGACGCCGAACCGACTCGGAGGCGGCCATCCAGCGCCGCCTGGAACAGGCCCGCAGTGAACTCGCTCAGGCCCACGTGTATCGGTACCAGGTCGTCAATGACGAGGTGGACCGGGCTGTCGCTGAACTATGCAGCATATTAGAGAAGGTGGAGACCGAATCGCATGATTGAGGAACTCAAAGAGGAACAGATCGTCAACAAGGTGGGAGGCCGATTCAAGCTTTCGACCCTGATTCAAAAACGGCTCGTCGCCTTGAACAAGGGCGCCCGCGCGTTGGTGGAGGTTCCCGGCAACGACAAGATGCAAATCGTCATTCAGGAGATCATCCAAGACAAGATCTACCTGGACACCGAGTGCAACCTTCGCGTCGCCGGCGAGACGCCGGGGCAAGGCGGCCCGCCGGAACTGGATTTCGACGCGCTATGAACGGCCGCGAATTGCTGATCGGGGTGACCGGCGGGATCGCCGCTTACAAGACGGCGGCACTGGTCAGCCGGTTGGTCCAGGCCGGCGCGGGCGTGTCGGTGATCATGACCGAAGCCGCCACGCAATTGATCGGCCCGAAGACTTTCGAAGCGCTCACCGGCCGGCCGGTCCGCCTCGGCATCTTTGGGCCCGGCGCCCATCCCCATATCGAACTTGCGCGAGCCGCGGAGTTGATGTGCGTTGCCCCGGCCACCGCCAATTTTCTGGCCCATGCGGCTCACGGTCTGGCCGACGATCTGTTGAGCACAACCCTGCTCTCCTTCGATGGCCCGGCGATTCTGGCGCCGGCAATGAATTGCGAGATGTGGCGGAAACCCGCGGTCCAACGAAACGTCGCTCAACTCCGTTCCGACGGATACCTGATCGTGACGCCGGAGGAAGGTCGGCTGAGTTGCGGCGACGTTGGCCCCGGCCGGATGGCCGAACCGGAAAGGCTGTTTGACGTGATTGCGGAGGCAATGGGGCTTGGAACTTAGAACTTGGTGCAACGGTCTCACAAATCATTTCCGGGTGTGACATCGCTTTTCGGAAGACGGACATACATCGCAGAGACGCGAAAGACACAGAGATGCGGAAGCGAATGATTGTTCTCTGCGTCTTTCGCGTCTCTGCGGTGCCTTTCCCCCCATATCAACACTCCACCATGGTCCCCTGCGGCTCAGCCACGTCGGGCTTGCCGCTCACTCCGCCATGCCCCGTATTCTCATCACATCCGGCCCGACCCGCCAGTACCTTGACCCGGTACGCTACTTGACCAACGCCTCCAGCGGACGCATGGGCTGTGCGCTGGCCGCAGCGGCCTTGGGGGCCGGGCACGAGGTCGTCGTCGTCAGCGGCCCGGTCGAATTGCAGTACCCGGACGGAACCCAAGTCGTTCCCGTCATCTCGACTGAAGAGATGCTTGAAGCCTGTTTGGACCTTTTCCCTCGCTGCGACGGACTAATCGGAGTGGCGGCGCCCTGCGATTACCGGCCACTGCAGGTGTCGAGGCAGAAGATCGCCAAGACCGGTGATCCGCTGGAACTGCGGCTCGTGGAGACCCCCGACGTCGTGGCAAGCCTCGGCCGCATCAAGCAGTCGCAATGGATGGTCGCCTTCGCTCTGGAAACAGAGGACGTCCGAATGCGCGCCATGCAGAAACTCGAGCGGAAGAAGTGCGACCTGATCGTCTTGAACGGACCTTCGGCCATTCAGGCCGCCGACACGCAGGTCGAGGTCATCGACCGCTCCGGCAGCGTGCTGGCGCAATTCGACGGAACGAAGGACGTGGTCGCTATCGAGATTCTCCGGCTGATCGACCGTCGGCTGATCCGACGCGTTATTGCCGGTGGACGTTGAACCAACCGCCGCAGTGGTCGCATTTCACGTCGCCGTGGGGTGACACATCCGCCTGATTGGCCAGCGGGGCGCCGCAGCGCGGACAAGCATAGGCCGCCTGGGAACCGGAATGGTCTTGCTTGTCATCCGTTTCGCTTTCGCTCCAGTCGTTCATTGTTTGCAGAACATTTGCGGCATGGATCGCCGCATAGGCACTCGTCCCGCCCACCGTCACAAAGGCGATGGCGATGAAGCTGCCAAACACGCGGAAAAAGAGAGGCGGCGCGCCGAAGACGCCGAACGGTTGACTCCAGAGGAATATCAATACCGTCACGCCGATTCCAGCAAAAACCAATCCGAAGATCAGGTTGACAGCTCTCGCGGCTGGAAAGAGGCCATGTCCGGGGAGGTGACGATGCGACATGCGTTGTCCTTTCCGCTCTATGTGGGGGAAAGCCGTTCTTCTCCAGTCCCTGTTTCTACCATAAAGCGGCGGGCGGCGTCCACGGGGCTGGAAAAACGCCGCGCCGCGTGCTATCAATGTGGCCTTGAGTAACCGCCGGACGCACCATCCACCACTCGAAGCAACGCAGGGAGCGAACCGTGGCCATTGACTGTCTTTGCGCTGGAATTCTTTTCGCCGACTACATTTGCGCGCCGATCGACCGCCTGCCCCAGCCCGGCGAATTAATCCCGACCGAACGGATTCAACTGGCGATGGGCGGCTGTGCGGCCAATGCCGGACTGGACTTGGCAAAGGTCGGCCATCGCGTCGGGGTTTCCGGCTGTGTGGGCGAAGACGCCTTCGGCCAGTTTATCATCGATAGCCTGGCGGGCGGCGGCGTCGATGTGTCTGCGATCCACAAGGTCGGCGGCGCGGGCACGGCCAGCACGATGGTGGTCAACGTCAAAGGGCAGGATCGCCGCTTCATCAGCACTCCCGGCGCCAGCAACCACTTCCAAGTCGAGCATATACCGGCCGAGTGGGTCCGGCAGGCGAAGGTTTTCTACGTCGGCGGATACTTGATGATGCCAAGGCTGGAAACCGACGCGATGGTCGACCTCTTTCGCACGGCCCGCGCGGCCGGTGCGAAAACCGTGCTCGACGTGGTGCTCTTCGGCGGCGATCACTATTGGAACTCGCTGAAGAAGATTCTTCCGGAGACCGACGTCTTTCTGCCCAACGACGATGAGGCTGCGGTGATCACGGGGTTGCGGGATCCGGTCGAGCAGGCGGAGCGGTTCCGCGGCGTCGGCGCCCGCACGGTGGTCATCACGCAAGGCGAACAGGGCACCGTTCTGATCTCCGACGATTTGCGACTAAGGGCCGGCGTTTATCCCACTGAGTACGTTGGCGGAACCGGCGCCGGCGATGCCTTCGACGCCGGCTACATCGCCGGATTGCTTCGCGGCGAGGATCCGGCCGGTTGTCTGCGTTGGGGCAGCGCCTTGGGCGCCAGTTGCGTCCGCGGCGTGGGCGCCACCGAGGCGGTCTTCAACGGCGAGGAAGCCGAAGATTTCATGCAAAAGCATGAGTTGAAAATCGAGACCATCTGATCGGTTAGTCCGATCGAAAGGAAATGTGGCATGAGGATCGGCGTTTTCTGTAGCGGCGGCGATGCCCCCGGCATGAATGCCTGCTTGCGGTCGGTTGTCCGCTCCGCCTTGTCCGCAGGACATGAGGTGGTCGGCATACGCCGCGGATACCAGGGCCTCTTGGACGAGGATTTCTACATCAACTCCGATGGCGAGCCGCTGATGACGCTGCGTTCGGTCTCGGGGCTGACGAAATTCGGCGGCACAATGCTCCACACCAGCCGTTGCCCGCAATTCCGCACCGAAGAGGGGCAGAAGAAGGCCGCCGCCATCCTCCGCAAGTGTGGCATCGACGCGTTGTTGCCGATCGGCGGCGACGGCACATTCCACGGCGCCGTGGACCTTGCCCGGCACTGGGACGGGCAGATCATTGGCTGCCCGGGTACGATCGACAACGACCTGATCGGCACCGACTTCACCATCGGCTTCGCCACGGCCGTCCAGACGGCGGTCGAGGCGGTTGACAAACTTCGCGACACCGCCGAGAGCCACGAACGGATGTTTCTCGTTGAGGTGATGGGCCGCCACAGCGGCTATATTGCCCTGCACACCGCGCTGGCCGCCGGAGCGGAGGTGGCCTGCATTCCCGAGACTCCCACCGATTTCCGGCAAATTCTCGAGCACCTCAAGGTTCTCAAGGCCCGCGGCAAACAGTCGATCATGGTGATCGTGGCCGAGGGGGACGAGGAAGGAGGCGCGGAGAAGCTCAATCAAGGCATCTGCGCGCTCGGCTGCCCCTTTTCGACCCGCGTCGTGATCCTCGGGCACTTGCAGCGCGGCGGCTCGCCGGTAACCAGCGACCGAATCCTCTCGACCCGGTTGGGCGATTTCGCCGTCCGCTCTCTGCTCGCCGGCCATTCCGGCGCGATGGCTGGCGAGGTCCGGGGCGACCTGCTCCTCACTCCGTTCGAAACGACCTACTCCGAGCACAAGGCCGTTCCGCCCGAACTGGTCGCGCTGCTGGAAACCATGGCCGAATGAAACCGCGCCGTGTGGGGGGCGCAAAGGGGTCGGGAGTCTTTTTCCGTTTCGGCCGCCAACCGCGTTGGACATGCCAAGCTGCGGTGAGGCCGAAACGGAAAAAGACTCCCGACCCCTTCTTGGTTACCTCGTGAAACGATGAAGATGAAGCAGCCGGGCTGCCGGTTTTGGCAGCGAGGAAATCTCTAGAGGTAATCCCCGAACAGCGCCGGATCGGGCCGCGGAATGACGATTTCCGAAACCAAGAGGCCGCGGCTTCGCACTTCGTCGGCCGCGGCCTGCACGCCGGCCCGAACGTCGGCAACGGAGCCGGTCATGAGGATCAGCCCTTTGCCGCCCAGTGCCATGGCCACGTGAATCCGGAAGAGCGTCACGCGAGCCGCCTTCGCCGCCACGTCGGCTGCCGCCAGGGCGCTCACGCCGCTGAACGTTTCGACGACGCCCAGCGCGCCGGCCGCGCCGCTGGGAATCACCACCGACTGACCCAGCGCGGCAAATACCGACTCGTGGACATTGGGCAGAACCATTGAATCGATAATCGCTTCGCCCGCCTTGGCCAGGCCGGCTTGCATCGCCGCTTCCACGGCGCTGACGGCGCCGCCGATCACGATCAGATACTTTCCGGAGCAGATGGTGCGGGCGATGAGCAGTTCGACCGAGGCAGCCTTAAGCATCTCGTCTTCGATCAGGTAACCGATGCCGATACTCGATAGTTCGATTGCCCCAACGGATTTTGGCGTGACCATGATGGTTCCTTGTCTTTTCGCTTAGCGCTTCTCGATCCAGACGACCCCGTCGCGAATCTCGGTGACAACTCCGTCGATCGACGCATGGACGGGCGTTCCCAGGGCCGGCTTGCCGTCGGTCACCGGAGGGCGGCCGACCACCTGCCCTTTCCTGACTTGCTCGGCCGTGCGGACCACCGCTTCGCAGGCCGCCCCGATATGTTGCTTCAAGGCAATTCCAACCTTGTTCGCCGGCAGCAAGCGGTCGTCCAGGGGACCGACATTGCGAAACTGCTTCAAGCCCAGTTTCTGCATCAACCTCGCTGTCGGCGCCTTGCGGTTGCCGAGGTGCTGCACCGGACGTTGCGGGTTGAAAGGTGGATCCTCCCACCGCTTCTTCTCAGCCATTAAACGTCGCTTGTTCTGCGTGCAGACGTTTTTCGGATCCAGATCCTCGGGACAGGAGTAGAGGCTACAGAGGTTGCACTCGCAGCAGAACGACGTGCCGATCACGTTCGCCTCGCCGACCAGATTGAACTCGAGACTCCGCATCGCCCGATGCGGCTCGATCGGATGCCCCAGCAGCCAGCGCGGGCAAAGCTCCGTGCAGAAACTGCACTGGTCGCAGGCGCTCCGCCCGATCTTGACGATTTGCGCCCAATCCTGCCTTCGACGGCGGACGACGACATGATCGTCCGGCAGAACAATTACTCCCCCGGTTGTCTTGGTGACCCGGGTGTCGTGGTTGTCCTCCAGCCAGCCCATCATCACTCCGCCGACGACATAGTTGGGATCGGCTATCGTGGGACCGCCGGCGGCAGCCACGCACTCGGCCAGCGTCACACCGACCGGCACGCGGAGCGTCACCGGGTTGGCCACGGCGCCGGCGATGGAAAGATATTTCTCCGTGACCGGATGGTCGGCGGCGCCGGCAACGTTCATCGCCGTCTCCACGTTCATCACCACGGCTCCGACGTTCAACGGAATTCCGCCGGGCGGGATGACCCGGCCCAGTACGTCGTAGACCAGGATGAACTCGTCGCCGGAGGGGTAGGCGTCTTGGAGGGGTACCACATCGATGCCGGTGGGCAACTTCGATTGCAGCAGATCGATCACCTCGCGGTACTTGCCCTTGATGCCGATCGCGCCCCTCGCCGCGCCGACCAGCCGCATGGCGACCGAGGTTCCTTCCAGAACCGCATCGGCGTAGTGCTTGAGCACTTCTTTGTCTTTATGCAGCAGCGGCTCGCATTCCGCGGCGTTGATCAACACGGAATCCGCCTTGCCGGCAAGCTTGACATGGGTGGGAAACCCGGCGCCGCCGGCGCCCACCACGCCGGCTTCGGCAACCTGTTCTGGAGAAATCTTCGTCATGATGGCCTCGGAGGCTGTTTTTCGGACCCTTTAGTATAGCTTGCCGCGGTATCGGGGGCCAACCGCCGGTGAGGGGTGGCAGGAAGGGTACGGCTTTCTTTGGCCTAAGGCCTTTATCACCGTAGCCTGGGACATCACCCACCCGTGTAAAGGCTCCAAGGTGTTGCGAATTGGTCGTTTAACCGCAGTGCCCAACGGGCAGCGCGCACCGGCGGAGGGCGGTGCGGCTGTCGGTCATCGGCGCGCGGCCCGTTGGGCACTGCGGTTAAACGACCTTTACAGTGGCATGATATCACCCCAGATTGACGGGGTGGTAGCAAACTCACTCTTGGCCAACGACCATGCTCACCTTGATCGTTATTGCCGATTCGCCAGCATACCGGCGCCAGGAATGCTTACTTCTCCGCCGTCGCCAAGGGATCGCCGGCCTCCGTGAGCCAGGCGTATAGTGTTTCGTGAAGTTCCTCCACGGTCTGGCGGCAGCGGGGCTCCTCGGCGAGGTTTTTGGTCTCATAGGGATCGGCCTCGAGATCGAACAACTGAAGCTTGTCGACTTTCGGATAGTGAATCAGTTTCCAGCGATCGGTGCGGATCATACGCTGAGAGTCGCCATAATAGCCGACCGTGAAGGGGTATACCGCAGTCTGCTCTCCGCGGATGAGCGGCACGAGGCTCGTGCCCTGGACGGTCTCGGGAATGGCCAGGTCAACCAGATCGCAGATGGTCGGGTAGAGATCACGGAGATAGCACTGCGCATCGCAGCGGCGGTTGGCGGGGATGCCGGGACCGGCCAGGATCAAGGGAGTGCCCACCGTGTGTTCATACATGTTCTGCTTGCCGCGCAGCCCGTGGCTGCCGACCGCCAATCCTTGATCGCCGGTGAAAAGGACGAGGGTGTTTTCCTCTTGGCCGGTCTCTTTCAACGCTTGGAAGATCCGGCCGATGTGCTCATCCAAATGCGAGATCACCGAATAGTAGACGGCCAGATCTTTCCGGACAATCTCGGCGGTTCGCGGCCAGGGGAGAAGTTGTTCGTCGCGGCCCTCGATGTTGCCGTGGTCGAAGGGATGCCGCGGCTGGAAGTTCGGCGGTAGCGGGAGCTTTTTCGGGTCGTAGCGGTCCTCATAACCGGGCGGCACCAGGAGCGGATCGTGAGGGGCGGTAAAGTTGACGTGGAGGAAGAACGGCTCGTGCGACCCGCGCCGGATGAATTCGATCGCCGCGTCGGCGAAATGGCTGCTGATGTTCGGTGTGAGGCCGACGCCCCGCTCGGGCATCAGCTTGCCGTCGTCGGTTTGAAAGATCCAACCGCGATA
This sequence comes from Rhodopirellula sp., assembly GCA_012728855.1. Taxonomy (GTDB): domain Bacteria; phylum Planctomycetota; class Planctomycetia; order Pirellulales; family Thermoguttaceae; genus JABWBD01. The sequence continues at coordinate 31,155 of JAAYEH010000520.1, forward strand.
GCCGGTGACGGCGGCGCCCCGATAGTCGACGCCGAAAGCCATCGGGTGCTTTCCTCCTCCGCCCCGGTACAGCCCGAGGCTCTCTTGATAACCGCGATCGGTCGGCACACCGTCGTTGTGCCACTTGCCGACATACCAGGTGCGATAGCCGGCCTGGCGCATCGCGTCGGCCCAGAGAACCAACTGGGGTTTCATCCGACCGCCAAAGCCGAGAATGCCGTTGCGAAAACTGCTGCAACCGGTCATGATCTCCGCGCGGCTGGGTGTGCAGATCGGATTGGGAGAGACCGCGCGGGTGAAACTCAGCCCGCGGCGGACGAGGCTGTCGAGATTCGGCGTTTGGATGATCTCGTTGCCCAGGGCGTGGATCGTGTCGGGCCTCTGGTCGTCGCTGACGATCAAGAGAATGTTGGGCCGGTGGGGTGTAACCTGCTCGGACGAAACGACCTGCTGGATCGGGGACATGAGGAGTAACGCGACCGTAATCGCGAAAAGATATGTAGCAAAGCGGCCCCTTTTCTGCATGGCGGATTCTCCTCGATCGGTTCGGGCTTCGAAACTGCGGCGCCGTCGAAAGACCCTGCGCGGAACTTCCAGAATGGGCTATCCGGCTGCCGAAGTCAAGGAAACTTGCGGCGGTTTGCGTCCAACGGCGAATGGGAATATCATCGAGATTAAGAGCCTATCCCAAAAACGTCGGGGACTGGCTCATTTTGCGGAGTCTTCGGAGCAAAATGTGCCTGTCCCCCTCTCCGCCAAAGTTTTGGGATAGGCTCTACGGCGTGGGATGGGCAGATGGCTGGTTGCGGGCTCGAAAGGGAATCGACGCCCGAAACCAGTTACCCCCAAGTGCGAGGAAACGAGACTTCTCATGGCAGCAGACCCGGAAATCGCCGCCGGGCTATCAGGCGGCCGAGATCCGCACATTGCAGAGGAGTTCGACTCCGGCCGTGAAGTCCGGCAGGGCGGATATCCACGATGCGAGCGTCCTTCCCGCGAGCCGAACGCTCAGGGCTCGGGCTTCGTCCTCATCGCTCAAATAATCGGCCTGTTCGCACTCTTCTACCTCTACGTCTTGCGTCGCATTCATCCGGAATTGTTCTTCCACCAGAATCCCGTGCTGTTCCTGTTCGATTCTCGTCATTTCGCCGGTTTCATGGAACAGCCGGGTGGTCCAACCGAGTATGCGTCCGCTTTTCTGTCGGCGCTGTTCGTTTACGGCTGGCTCGGGGCGTTGGTAGTCACACTGCTGGCCGCACTGATTTGTCTGGCAACCCGTCGATTCCTGGCGGCGGTCGCCGGAGACGGGACGGATGGGCTCTATCTTACGCCCGCCGTGCTGATCCTTCTTTTGCTGGGGCAATACCATCATCCGGTGCGACTGTGCGCCGGTTTGGTTCTCGTCCTGCAATGTGCCAACGCCTATGTTGGGATCGGAAATCAACCGTCGAAAATCAGGCTCTTGGCCTTTGCGGTGGGCTCCGCCTTGGTCTATTTCACGGCGGCGGGGCTCTATGTGGTCTTTGCGTGCCTCTGCGCTGTGTTCGAATTGGGTGTCAAACGAAACCGGCTGTTGGGTTGGTTCTGCCTGCTGTCCGCCGGGGCTCTGCCGGCCGTGGCGGGTGTGTGGCTGCTGAACATCGGCATCGAAGAAGCCTTCCGAGGACTCACGCTTCCGGAGACGCAGGACTGGCTGGCAAAGCCTTCGTCCATGCCGCTGGTGATGGTGATTCGGGTAGGGCTGCCCCTTTTCTTGCCCGTCGTCGCCGCCGCGATTCTATGGCGACGTGACGGCCGTTTGGCGAATGAGGATCTGCGCCCGGCCAATGCCGCGGCCTGGCACCGCCCGGCTCTCGGATCGGCGGCGGTCGTGCTGGCCGCCTTGGCAGCCGATCTCGCCATGTTCGACTTCTCCACCCGCAGTCTGCTGGAGATTGCCGCCAGCGCGGAAGACGGGCGTTGGTCCGATGTGCTCAGCCATGCCCGACTGGTCCCCTTTTCCGATGCGCGGGCGCTGGATCCGCGAGTCGCGACCGACGTCAACCGTGCCCTGCACTTCCGCGGCCGACTGTTGGACGAGATGTTCACCTATCCGCAAAGGCTGGGCGCGCCCTCGTTGACGCTGATCTTCGAGAACGCCACGGCCACGGCCCTGCGGACGCCTCGGCAGTCGAGCAGCGTGCTGCTCGAGCTTGGACGGGTGAATGAGTCGGAGCATATGGCCTACGAGGCACTGGAGGTTCTCGGCAACCAGCCGCAGATCCTGAAGCGGCTGGTCTACATCCACGTGATCAAAGGGGAGCCGGAGGCCGCCCGCCGTTATCTGTCCTTGCTCGAGTGCAGCCTGCTCCATCGCAGGTGGGCGCAGCGGTGCCGCCGGCAACTCGACGCCGATCCAACGCTATCGAATGTGCCGGCGATCGCCGACCTTCGGGAACGAATGGTAACGCGTGATTCCGTCGACGATTCGGCGGATCTCGAAACGATGCTCCAAGGTCTCCTGGAGCGAAACCCTCGAAACCGCATGGCGACGGAATACCTCTTGGCCCACTATCTCCTGACCCGCCAGCTCGACAAGCTGGCTGCGAATCTCCACTGCCTCGACGTCTTCGGCGATTCCCATCTGCCGCGACATTGCGAGGAGGGGTTGCTGATCCACCTGGCCGCCGCCGGCACGCGCGATCTCGAGGCGTGGGAAGGCAGGATCCGTCGAGCGACTCGCCAGCGATTCGACCGGTTTCTGCAGACCCAGGGCCGGTTTCAATACGAAGCTGCCGCTTTCGCGGCGCTGGAGCCTGAATTCGGCAACACCTATTTCTTCGCCTACACCTTCGGCCACAGCAATCCGGTTGCCAAACACACGGAACCTCTCCAATGAAGAAGCTCGCCCGCTACGGATTACCGACCGCTGGCGTATTAACGGCACTGACACTTGCCGCGTTGTTTGCCTGGCCGCGGGAGCCGGTCGACTTTGAAGCCGCCCTGACGGTCGGGCGGCGCCCGCAGATCCGGCCGGACTACCACGACGTCGTCATCCCGCCCAATATCGCGCCTTTGGGTTTCATCGTGGAGGAAGCGGGCACGGACTACCGGGTGCGAGTCCGCTCGGCGGAAGATGCTCTCTTGGAGGTGGCGAGCCGAACTGCGGCGATCGGTTTTTCCCAGGCTGCCTGGCGTCGGCTATTGAGCGAACAGCAGGGCAACGGGCTTTGGCTGGACGTCTGTGTTCGCCGCGAGGATGGCCGCTGGACGCGGTTCGATCCGATCGCGATGAGGATTGCCGAAGCCCCGGTCGATCGTTACTTGTTCTACCGCCTCATCAAGCCGATTCATATTCTCCGCCGACACATCAACATTTTCCAGCGGGATCTGGAAAGCTACGACGAGTCGCTCGCCTTGAGCAATCGTTCGTTCGAAGGCGGCTGCATCAACTGTCACGCATTCGCGCCCAACCATCCCGACCGGATGATCGTCCACTCGCGCGGCTCCGAGCAAACGGGCGCGTGGAGTGGGATGACGGTTGTCCGCGACGGCCGGATCACTCGGGTCGACACGCGGCAACTCGTGCGCGACCCCGAATCGGACCGCGGCCGTATCACGAAGGAGATGGCCGCCTATACGGCCTGGCACCCCCATGGGCGATTGCTCGCCTTCTCCGCCAACAAGATCTCGCAGTTCTTCCACGCCGTAGGAGAAGTCCGCGATGTCTTCGACAGCGAATCGGACCTGGCAATCTGCGACCTCGATACGAACACAGTGACCACCACGCCATCGATTTCCCGTCCCGATCGCCTGGAGACATTCCCGGCGTGGTCGCCGGACGGGCGGTATCTCTACTTCTGCAGCGCGGAGCCGTTGCCGGTGGACCGCTACCGTGAGATCCGTTATGACCTGATGCGGATCGAATTCGACGCCGACACAGGCCGCTGGGGCGAGTTGGAAGAGGTGCTCCGCGCCCGAGAAACCGGGCTGAGCATCACCGAGCCGAGGATTTCGCCCGATGGGCGCTGGGTCTTGTTCTGCATGTCCGATTACGGAGCCTTTCCGGTGTTTCAGTCATCCAGCGACCTTTATCTGCTCGATCTGAATACGCGGGACTATCGCCGCCTGGACATCAACAGCGAGCAGGCGGAGTCGTGGCATTGCTGGTCGAGCAACAGCCGCTGGATCGCGTTTGTCAGCAAGCGCCGCGACGGAATGTTTGCCCGCATTTACTTCAGCCACGTCGACGAAGCAGGCCGCGCCCATAAGCCCTTCGTCCTTCCGCAAGAAGACCCCTCCTTTTACGACCGGTTCATCGAGACGTACACCGTGCCCGAACTGTCCCGCACGCCCGCGCCGGCCGGCCCGCGAGCGTTGAGCCGGGCAATCCGCCAGCCGCCTCCTGACGACGATGCGAGGCAGGATCGCGACACAAGCATGGAAAGCATGGGCATTCAGTAAGAGGTCAGGCAATCCTCCCGACGGTCCGTCAAAACCCGGTAAGACACGGGAAATCGGTCCGCCCACCAGATGCCGCCGATCGGTTGCGGCCCGTAGGCAACGTAATGGTCTTTCGATCGGCCGGCAGCGACGCGGATTTCGAAACAGACGGTCTGCCCCTCTCGAACCGGTTTGGGGTGGACGCGAAGTTCCAGGAACTGCGGCGAGTCGGCTACCGCGCCGGACTCCAGGCGAGCCATACCGAGATCGTCTTGTCCTGCCGCCGATCCGAACTTCACCTCCAGCGGACCGGGGCTGCCTCGGCGCGAAACCTTGACGGCCATGCCGTGGAATTCTTTCGCTCCCGCGGGGATCCAGAATTCTCCGCTGATGCGGTTCTCGGTGTCGACATCCCGGCTGACGAAGGCCTCGCCTTCGGCGTAGTCGCGGCCGACCGATCGCTCGGGCCGCAGGAAACGGTCGAGAAAATCAAACGTTTCGACGCCATGCACCTCATGCACTCCGTCGTAGTGGGCGAGCACGATGCGATCGTTCAGCCCCACATGGTCGCGAATCGCCTTCACCTGATTCCAGGCGTAGGCGGTCCAGGCCGGCGAGGTAATCCCGTCGCGCTCGCCGAACTCGATCGCCACGGGTCGCGGGGCGATCATTGCGATCAATTCGACATGCGTAAAGCGGTGAAGGATGTCCCAGTTATAGAAATCGTCGTCGGGATGGCGGAGGTAACTGGTCGGCGTGGCGTCCGAAGTGATTTTGCTTCGCCAGTCGTTGAAATGGCCGGAGATCACCGTGGCGGCAAGCTGCTCGACCAGCGGCGAACACCAGATCGCCGAATAGCCGCCGTAGGACAATCCGTAGTAGCCGATCCGCTGCGGATCGACGAACCCGAGCGACCCGAGAAACTCCGCCACTCTCCGCGTCTTGGCCACGACCATCGCTACCCGCATCATGCCGACGGCATCGGCCTGCCGCGTCTGATCGTTGATCTGCTCGACAGGAAACTGATGCATAATCAGCGGAGCGAACACCACGTAGCCGCGATCGGCCAAATGGCGGCCGAACTGGTGATAGGGCGTGTCCTCGGTATGCCCGATCCCGGTAATCATCTCGGGGCGACCGCTCAGCCCATGCTGACAAATCACGGCGGCGGCCCGGCCGCGGATGCCGCGGGGAATGAGCAGATGGCCGTAGACCTCAACGCCGTCGGTCACGTCGAGCAGAACGCGGTAGCCGTCGTACTTCTCCGTGGAGAGGATCCGTTCGGTGCGAGGACGGACCGGAGTGTTGTCGATGGGAACGGAACCAACCAGTTCGCGATATTCCTCGAGCATGGTCGCCCGCACGCGAGGAAACTCGGCGGCGGGCAGGCTGAGGATATTCCAACGCTGCTCGCGCAGGGGCTGGCTGTCGTCAATCTGACGCCGCAGCCAGGCGATCCGCTCTTCAAAATGGCGATTTCGCACAGCCAAGGCGGCATCCGCGGAAACGGACACACTCCCAAGTTCAACGGCTGGGGATGCTTGAGGCAGTCGCAGGGTTTGAGCGACCTCGGCAGTTGCCGGCGCGGCAATGTCACCCTCGTCGGCTACTGAGACGAACCGCAATCGCTCGGCAGCCCCCAGTCCACGATAGAAGCCGCTCGCGCGCTGGTACTCGCGTTGCACCGCATCGGCGGCCGATTTGGTCTTGCCGCGATCCACAACCACGAGCGGGCGAGGCGCGATCAATGCGCCGATTTCCCCGTCACCGAATTCGAGCAACAGGCCGGGCAGTCGCCGGTCTACCGGTTCCTGCCAGCACCGGCTTCGGTCGCCGAAAGAATCGGCAACCGCAACCGCGGCGATCCGCCGGTCGATGGCCGCGGCGTACATCGCCGTCGTGCCGCCCTGCCCGATGCCGACCATACCAATCCTTTTCGCATCGATCTCCGGGCGCTTCGAAAAGTGATCGATGGCGGCAAGCACGTCCTGCACGTCGAGACCCGTCACCGTGCGGCCCACTACGTAGCCGAGTCGATAGAGGATCTTTCGGCGATCCTTCTTGTTGGTCACCTGGCAATAGTCATGGTCTTCGAGCCGTTCGACGGACTGCGGAACGTAGACGGCCGCTCCACGGGCCACGAGATCGACCATCCAGCGAGCGGGACGGCCGTCGTCGATGCCGGCAAATGTCTCCGGCCATACGTCCGCATCCGGACAGACAATCAACAGCGGGGCAGGTTCGGCCGCGTTCGGAAGAATCAACAGGCCACGCGCGCAAAGGCCTTCGGCAACAGGAATTGTAAGCCGCTCCATGCAAACCCCTACGCCTTCGGCGATTGTCTCCTCGGACACTCTTCCCGCATCCGGCGACGCCTCGACCAGGCCCAGCGTCGTTTGCAGGCTCTTTCGATGTTCGGCGACTGAGGTCTCGTAGGCGTCGCCCGATTGGAAATCCGGATTCCAACGTTCATCCCGGACTTGCCGAGCCCGGTCGATACACCGAAGAAGACAGCCCTGGACCTGCTTCAATTGCGTGGCAACGACGTCCTCCGGCATCACCAGCGCTGCGGTGCCCGCGAGCGGCTCCGCCCGGGCGATGCTTGAGAAACCAACGGTTGCCGGCAGAATCTGCAGGTACAGCAGGGCAAGTACAGAGCGTTTCATGGCAAGCTCTTCCCGGGATCCTATCAGGCGATTTGCGCAGCGCGGCGGAATCCACACGCCGCCGCCAGTATATCGCGCGAGCATCGGCGAAAAAACAAGTTTCGCAACCGAAAAAGGGGCAGGGGCATTCCTAAAGCGGGTTCCCCCAACAGGGACGCCGGCGTATAATGGACTGGTCGTGAGGAATATCGTTTCGTTCGTTGTCCGAGGATGCGAGGTGACTTCATGGCGGTCGTCGCAAGTGGAATAGGCGAAAGCCGCATTGTGTTGCGCAACGTCAGTTGGGAAACATTCGAGGCCCTGCTGGCCGAGACCGATCGCGCCGGTACTCGTTTCACCTACGATGAGGGAGTGCTCGAGATCATGTCGCCGTCAATGACACACGAGAGGATGAAGAAACTGCTGGCGAGGATGATCGAGACGATGACTTTGGAGTTGCAGATTCCGATCGCCAGTGCGGGAAACTCGACTTTGAAGAACCAGTTGAAGCAGAAGGGGGTGGAGCCGGACGAATGTTACTATGTCGCCAACGAACCGCGCGTCCGCGGCAAAATCGAGATCGACCTGGACGACGATCCGATGCCCGACTTGGCGATTGAGATCGACATTAGCTCCAGTTCGCTCGACCAGTTGCGGATCTACGCCGCCCTGGGAATCCCGGAAGTATGGCTTTGTGACGGCGAGACAATCCGGGTCTATCAACTCGGGGCTGAAGAACGCTACCTTCAAGTCGACCGCAGCCCGTCGTTCCCCTTCCTGCCCGTCGATCGGTTGCAGGGTTTCCTGGATCGCGTCCATACGGCCGACGAGACGAGTTGGATCCGGTCGTTTCAGGCTTGGGTGAAATCGGAACTGATGCCGTAGCAGAAGTTGACGGCGAAAAGTCAGGCACCATGGCTCACCGGGCAGGTGCTCTTTCCCTCCGCCACGAATCCGATTGCCATAGAATCCGAACTCTACGCTGCCGAGTCGCTGGAGTCCGGATAAGGACCGCCGCAAGACACACAATGCGGCCGGCTTCACAGTTCTACAAGCCTCGTTGGGGGGCTATTCTCGTTGAGGATTCATGGTAGAATGCAGGCATGGACGAACGACCACTGAAGACGCTACGTGTCCAGTCACTCGCAGCCCAAGGCACCGAGGATGACCTGAAAGACACGACGGTTGCCGAGCGCATCGAGATGATGTGGCAGTTGGCTCTGGACGCTTGGGCTTTCAAAGGAGAGCCGGTTCTTGAATCCCGACTTCCGCGACATGTTGTCCGCCTTGAACGAGGCGGGGGCTGAATTCCTCATTGTTGGCGCCTATGCTCTCGCCGCGCATGGTTTGCCGCGCGCGACTGGCGATATTGACATTTGGGTTCGTTCCAGCGAGGAAAACGCCCGTCATGTCTGGAACGCGCTGCGTGCTTTTCGGGCACCTACTTCCCGAGTCGTGTGCTCGGATTTCACGCGGCCTGACATCGTCTTTCAGGTTGGGGTCGCGCCGAGACGTATCGATATTCTCACGTCGATATCAGGCGTGGACTTCGAAGACGCTTGGAGCGAACGGCACACGACAATCATTGACGGGCTGCAATTGCACTTCCTCAGCCGGCAGCACTTGATCGTCAACAAACGCGCCGCCGGAAGGCCAAAAGACCTGGCCGATCTCGCGTGGCTGGAGTCCGGCAATCCCTGACGAACTGCGACGAGCGCCACGGCCACTGGTCTATCCTTCGCCCGACGCATCCCGGATATTTCGCCGGCGCGCGGCAAGCGCCCGAACCAGGTCCATTACCGCTCGCAAGCGCTGGGCGAGCGTGGCTCCGTGGACGAGACGCAGATAGCCGCGGATCAGGTCTTCATCGGCGGGCAGCAGCGGTTTCAGGTGCGGAAGCCATCGGCTGCGCCGCACGGCGACCGCCTTGATCGCGGTGAATTCCAGCAGCCCTTCCAGGCCGCGCGTCGTGCCAAATCCGCTCTGCCTTCGGCCGCCGAAGGGCATCCGCGGATCGGCGGTGGGAACGATGATGTCGTTGACGACGACGCAACCGGCGTCCACCCGCCGAGCAAGCCGCTCGGCCGCCGCGCTCCGACCGAAGACACTCGCCCCCAAACCATAGGGGCAGAGCGCGGACGCCGCCAGCGCGGTTTCATCGTCGGCTACCGGGACAATTGCAAGCACCGGGACGAAAACGTCGCTTTGAAGCAGCTTCATTTCCGGCCGCGCCCCGGCGAGCAGCATGGGCTGAAAATCGTCCGCGCTCTCGTAACGGCCGGCGACGAGTCGCGCACCGGCTTCGATCGCTTCGTGGATCAGCCCGGCGGCGGACTCGGCTGCCGCCCGATCCACCGTCAGCGGCGGCAACTTACGGAAAGCCGCCGCGAGCCGCTCTTCCAAAGCGGTGGCGACGCTCTGATGGACAAAAACGCGCCGCGGCGCAATGCAGGTGGCGCCGCCGTTGAGCCTTGCCCCGAACACCAGTGCGTCGACGACCAGGTCGAGATCGGCATCCTCTCGTACAAACGCCCCGTCGCATCCGGACAGCTCCATCACCATCGGCGTCCGCGACTGCGCGAGCTGGCCGAAGACCGCCTGGCCTGTGGACGCCGACCCGGTGAGGACAACCTTGTCGACGCCAGCGGCGATGGCTGCCTGGGCCGCCTCCACCGTCTCGGGCAAGACCTGAAGCAATCGCCGGTCGAAACCGGCTTCGTAGACCATCTCGGCCAGCGCCTCCGCGGCAGCCGACGAGCGGCGGCCAGGTTTCAAGATCACCCCATTGCCCGCCGTCAACGCCTGAATCGCCTGCACACCGGCGAGCAAGAGCGGATAGTTCCACGGCGCGATGATCAACACCAAGCCGACCGGATCCCGGCGGATTTCCAGCGACGTTCGGTATAGCCACAGGGGACGTCCCCTGCGGCCGAAGCGCCGCGGCGCCAATGCCTTAGGGGCTTCGCGTTCGAGAAACCGGCAGGCGTCGGCCAAGGGTAAGACTTCCCCCGAAAGCGATTCCGCCGATAACCTCTGCGGCAGGCAAATCGAAGCGGCGAGCCGGTCCGGTTTCGCGGCGATGCGATGACGAAGCCGCCGAACCAGGGCGAGCCGATCCCGCAATGCCACACCGGACCACTCGGCCTGGGCCTCGCGACATTCCCTGATCGCCTGCGATACCCTCGCGCCTCTCGACGGATCCGTGGACGGCGCGTTCTGCGTCATATCAGTTCACCTCCCCCAGGCCGGCGACGGCGGGTGCCAGGGACGCCTTGGCAGTGTCGGCCAGCGGCCGCATGAAGGCGGCTTCGACAGCCAAGTCGTCCAACAGCAAACGGCTGGTGATGCGCGCCGATTCGAAGATCATCGGCAGTCTTCCGCCCGGATGCGTGCCCCCGCCGACCAGGTAAACGCCGTCGACATCCTCGAAGCGATTGCGGGGGCGCCGATGGAACATCTGCGCGAGATTGTGGGCCATGTTGAACGTCGCGCCCAAGTGTATCTCCCCTTTGCGATCCCAGTCGTCGGGCGTGATGATCCGCTCGACGCGGATCCGCCCCTCCACGTCGTCCAGGCCGATCTTCGACAATTGCTTGACCACAAGATTTCGATAGCGGTCGCGCTCGACGGACCAATCGACGTTCGTGTGCTGGTGGGGCACCGGAACGAGCACGTACAGAGTACTCTTGCCCTCGGGAGCGAGCGTACGATCGGTTACGCTCGCATTCTGAACGTAAAAAGAGGGATCCTCGGAGAGGACGTGCTCGAATTCAACTTCTCGCAGATGCTGCTCATACCTTTCCGGGATATAGATGCTGTGATGCGGAAGCTGATCGTAGCGGCCCTCGATCCCCAGGTACAACATGAACGTCGAGCAGGAGAACCGCTTGGCGGCGATCTTCCGGTCAGTCCAGCGGCGTCGAAGGCGGTCGGGCACGAGCCGCGTCATGGAGCGGGCGAAGTCGGCGTTGATCACCAGGGCGTCTGCGCGAGTTTCCCCGGCCGGCGTGCGGACTCCCACGGCGCGGCGCCCCTCGAAGAGGATTTCTTCGACCGGCTCGTCCATTGCGATTTCCACCCCCAAACTCGCGGCAATTTCGGCCATTTTCGCCGAGATGGCGCTGCAACCGCCCAGCGGATGGAAGACCCCGTATTCGTATTCGAGAAAGGAGAGGATCGAGAAGAGGCTCGGGCACTGAAACGGCGACACGCCGAGGTACATCGACTGGAAGGAAAACGCCAGCCGCAGCCGCGGATCGGAGAAATACTGCGCCAGTTCGCGGTCGAGACTGTTCCAAGGACGCAGGACCGGCATGAGTCGCATCATCCGCGCCGTCGCGATGTCCCGCCACGACAAAAACGGCGATTCCAGGCAAGGCCGAAAAAGCTCCAACTTCTTCCGGTTATCATCTAGGAAGCGCCGCACCGCGCCCGCGTCGTCCGGAGAGAGGGCGGTAATCTGCTGTTCCAGTCGCGGCACATCGGAGGTGGTTTCCAGTACGCCTCCCTGGCCAAAGACGAGCCGGTAGTGTGGGTCAAGGCGAACCATGGGAACTTCGTTCCAAAGGTTCCGCCCGACGGCCCGAAAGATCTCCTCCAGAATCCGCGGGTAGAAGAAGAAGGTGGGGCCGCGGTCGAAACGGAACCCGTCAAACTCGATGGCCGAAGTGCGTCCGCCGACGTGCGGAAGCCGCTCTACGATTTTGGTCCGGATGCCCGCCCGCGCCAGCAGAATGGCCGTGGCCAGTCCACCCGGACCCGCGCCGACGATCAATACGCTCTTCTTGGGCATAGTCGACTAGACGGTCTCGGTCGGCGAAGCGATGGCGACCTGACGAATCATCCATACGACGAGTCCCAGCCCCGCCACAAACGTGACCAGAAACAGAACCAGCGGGCTCCACTGCACGTCCAACGGCAGTTCGCCCGGCCGATAAAAACCGCTCAGCTCGATGTTCTGGACAATCTGGCGGCTGATCGCGTTGATGCCCAGCACGCCGAATTGTCCGAGAACGGCGAGTGTGGCGAACCAGGGTCCAATGGAGGTGTCTTGTCGCCTGATCCAGAGAATGAGCAGCCAGGGCAGTCCGGGCGCCAGGGCGGTCGCCGCGGTCAGCAGGACCATGGGAAACCGATAGAGCATTTGCTGTTGGGTTTCCGACGACCAAGTGCCGAAAACGTACCAGGAGCCGGCCACCGCGAACCATGCCAGCCCGACGGAATATAGCGCCAGCGCGAACCGTGGCGCCCATCGGTGATATTCGCGGCTCTCGCGGACCGCGAACCAGCCGGCATCGAAGAGAACCCAGGCGGCCGTGGTCGTGATCGCCAGGCCGAACATCATCAGCCATCGCGGCCAGAGCGAGGGATCGGCGGTATTCAAGGCCGTGCCGGTGGCCGCCGCAGCCACGTTGTGATTGCGAAACAGTTGCGGCCAGGCTTCCACGTTGGCCATCAGGCTCAGTCCGTTGGCGAAGGTGAACCCGATCGCGATGAACAGGATTGCCGCAACCCAACCGGCCGCCTGTTTCCAAGCCGGCATCGCTTTCTCGCGGTCGCGCAATCCGAAGGCGTAGATGTAGACACCGTAATAAGCGGGAATCAACAGAACAATGATCCCCAGCCAGGCCCATGCCATCAGCACCGTCGCCGGATAAAAGACCTTGGCATACGCCACCTGGATAAACAGCAGCGGCACGATCCCCAGGTTGACGCCGAAGGCGATGATCACCGGCATTTGCAGCATCAGCCGCTCGGAGAAACGCTTGCCCTGCTCACTGCCGAACGCGCGCAGCAGCATCGCGATCAGGATGCCGGCGTACCAGAGGTTCATCGGCACGGCGTGCAACGAGAACCCCAAGACCTTGAACAATTCGATGAACCAGTAGGGGGCGGGCAGTCCTTGAGCCATCGCGGTGTCGATCAGTTGTTGCGGTTGCATCAAAAGGCCTCCCGCTTCGTGGTTTCAGGCAGCATCCACTGGGGTCGCGGCGGAGCAATGCTGGTGAGATATTCGGTAAGTAGATCCGCCTCCTCGTCCGTGCCGGCCCAGGGCGGCATGAAGAAGTGCGCCAACTCCAAATGGAGCAGCAGGCTCTTGATCATTTCCGGCGGGCGGCCTTGTACCAGCCGGCCTGCCGCCGAATAACCGTCTTTGGCCGCATGACAGTCGTTGCAATGGTACTGGAAGAGAACTTCGCCCAGCGCAATCCGGTCGCTTTCCGGCAGGGCGAGCAAGCGGGTTTCGTCGATGGCGCCGTCGACCATTGCCGTTGGGTAGCGATCGGCCACGTAGGCGCTGGTCCACAGGCCGCCTTCGAGATAGCCGACCTCGCGCAAATGGGCCACCTCGCGCGGAAAAATCTGGTTTCCGAAAACGATATTGTAGACGATATACGGCTTGCGGACCGCCTCTCGGACGAATTCGCCCGTCGCAAAGGCCGCCGTGCCGAAGAGGAACAGTGCCGCGGCGAATCCCGGCGTGAGCCAACCAGGATTGCGATAAGGTCCGAGGTAAAGCAGGACAAAAACCGCAACTGTCAAGGCGAAGATCAGCGTCATGAACACGTTCAGCACCGCTGCGATCGCCAGCACCGCTTTGGCCGATTCGGGCAGGTAGTAATGCCAGGCAATGCCTCCGACGGAAATCATCACCGCGCCGAGCAAGGCGGGACGGGCCGACCGCGACGCGATCATGTCTCGCATCCCGCTTTCCTTGACGAAAAGCGACGCGTGGAGATAAACGAACAGTGAACTGAGCAGCAGGGCGCCGCCGCTTCGGGCGATCATTTGCGGCAGGAACTGCGGATTGAACATGCCGACCCAGAAGGTCGGGTTCTCGAGCCAGCGACCCGGGTGGAGCATGAAAGCAGTGATCGCGGTGATCAGCACGAGGCTGATCCACGCCGCCCAGGCGTAAATCCAACCGATCCGCACGTGGGTCTTCTCGGGCAGTCTGCCCCAGTAGTAGTAAAAAATGAACGCCGCCGCGATCTCAATCACGAAAAAAACGTACTCGATGGCCCAACCGAAGACGAAAGTCCGGATGAGCACGCCGGTGGCCAACGGCGAAGCCAGGCCGATGGTCCACCAGATTCCGACACCCGTGATCGCGCCAAAGACGACCGTCAGGAGGATAAAGAACCGGGCGTGCCGGTGCAGATAAGAGAGATAATCCCGGTTGCCGGTCCGGTAGGCGTGTCCAACTTCCATCGCCAAAAAAAAACCGCCTCCCACTGCGTAGTGGGAGACGATCACATGAACCACCGAGATCAGGGCGATCAGCATCGGGCTGGTCACCGCGGGGACGTACCACCACGGGTAGTGCATGGCCAACGATCTCCTCAATTGTCGCGAACAATCCTCGCCTCACCGCTGGCCGCCCGACACTTACCCCGAAGACTTTGGCGGAGTCGGTAGCTGGCGGACCACGCACGGTTCAAGCCCCAGTCGTGCCAATAACCATACCATCGGGCACCAATTGGTGAAAGCGGATTGAAAGAGATTCAATCCTGCAAAGGCCGTCAGCATTAACCAGTATGGGCTATGCCAAACCGCCAATGCTACGCTGAGGGTAACGACTACACCGGCAGCAAGACGTAAGCCACGTTCAATTGTCATCGAAAATCTCCCTGTCGAGTTTCGGCATCCTGCTCATCTTCAGACTCCGCGGACGGCTGGCCGCCTTCCCCGGAGACTTTTCCTTGGTCCACATTCCAACCTTGCGGCTGATGGGGAGCACTTTCACTGATGGTCGGGCGCGGATCCACCGCGCAAGCCCCCGACATTCACGTAGGCACCCCGAACCGCGGCAACACCCAACGGTTCAGCACGAACCACGCCACAATCACCAGTAAAAAAACGAGAAATTCCTTGAATGCCATCGCATTCCCTGCCTTTCCACGCTGAATCAGACAGAACAGAACTCGCTTGGCGGATCCTTTTCAGGCCCCGGCGGAATGGAACTTCGCCTGCCAGCGCTGCCGGAGCACGTCGCACAGTTTCTCGTGGAACTCCGCCGGCAGCTCGAACGGCTCACCCGCCTTGTAGAGGGTGATGGTTTTGCGGATATTGTCGACGACAACCTGACACGGGTTACAGCCTTTCAAATGCTCCTGAAAATCATCGCAGATCCCGGGATCGATGTTCCCGTCGACGTACTCATTCAGGGCGGCGAGTAGTTCTTCGCAGTTCATGGTAGCCACCTGCTCTTTGGGCAACTGCCGATACTGATGCGCGAACTATCACGGCGGTTACATTCGGAAGCTACGCTTGAGTAGATCCCGCTTGCCGAGCGGGATCTGTGCGCCGAAGATTCCGCTTGGCGAGCGGCACCGCGGGCGGGGCACTCCGTGACCCGCCATGCCCGGCCACCGAGTGTCCGGACTCCATCTTTCACCAGATATTCCATGACAAAAGCCCCGCTTCTCGACCTGCCGGTGGGAGACGCCTCGCTATCTGCCCCCCCCGAAATAACGCCTGAAATACTTCGGGTGCTGCACGTCATCAATGGCGAGCACTATTCCGGCGCCGAGCGCGTCCAAGATCTCCTGGCCGGGACACTGCCCGACTTCGGTTTTGAAGTCGGCTTCGCTTCGATCAAGCCGGGGCGGTTTTCCGAAGTGCGGCAATCATCCCAAGCCGCCCTCTACGAAATACCGATGCATGGCAGATTCGACTTGCGCCCGGTTCGCCGACTGGCGTCGATAGTCCGGCAGGGAGGATACCGTCTGCTGCACGCCCACACACCTCGCTCGCTGCTGGTCGCGAGCTTGGCGTCGCGTTTGGCCGCCGTGCCGCTGGTTTATCACGTTCACAGTCCTACTTCGAGAGATTCCACCCGCCGTTGGCACAACCGGCTCAACGCTTTGGCGGAAAGAGGCTGCTTCCCCCGGGCATCCCGCCTGATTGCGGTCTCGCAGAGTCTTGGTCGCCATTTACAGCAGTTGGGAGTTTCATCGGATCGCATCACCGTCGTCCCCAATGGCGTACCCTGTCGTCAACCGCGTGGAACTCGCAGCGGCACGTCCGATCCGTGGGTGCTCGGCACCGTCGCGCTGTTTCGGCCCCGCAAGGGAATCGAAGTCCTGCTGGAAGCCCTGGCGCTGCTGCGACAAGACGGTTGGCGGGTGACGCTGCGGGCGGTCGGTGATTTCGAGACCGAAGCATATCGGCGGGAAATCGAACAAGTGATGGAGCGGCTCGATCTGGGCGATGCAGTGACCTGGACCGGTTTTACCCGCGACATCGGCAGTGAATTGGTCCAAATGGACCTCTTCGTATTGCCCAGTCTTTTTGGCGAAGGACTGCCGATGGTCGTCCTGGAAGCGATGGCCGCGGGCGTTCCCGTGGTGGCGACGAGGGTCGAAGGCGTTCCCGAAGTAATTCGCGACGGCCGCGACGGCCTACTCGCCGAGCCCGGCGATGCGCATGATCTCGCGCGGCGAATGGCCCACATCATTTCCGGCGCAGCGGACTGGTCGGAACTTCGCCGGGCGGCGCTCGATCGGCAAGCCGAAGGCTTTTCCGATCGTTCGATGGCGGAAGCCGTTGCCGAGGTGTACCGCGAGATTCTGGAACCATCGCCGCTTTCCTCGCATGGATCGGGGGCTCCCGTCAGTCGGCAAGTTCTCGGATCCTGATATTCCGCCATCGCACCTGGTAAGGCCCGCTCCCTTTCTTGATGCCGTGGACTTGCAGTCCGATCAAGCCGCCGGCGTCGAGGCCATCTTGAAAATCGGCGCAGGGCACCCCATTGATCCAGGAGCGAATGCGGTTGCCTTGGGCGACGATGCGGTAATGGTTCCACTGGCCCTCCTTGAAAGCGCTGCGGGCCTCGGCTTTTTCGGAGAAGTCGTCCAGCCACTTGGTTCGCCTCCCCTCATCCCAAAAATTCCCCGAAGTGCCGGTCGCTGCCGCGGCGATCTCGCACTGATATCCGTAGACCTCGCCTTTCTTGCGAATGCGTTCCGGCTTCGACATCTGCGGCGTGTCTTCCTGGTAAACATGGCTGCGGATCTGGATCCCCGAGTTCAAGGGGGGGTCGCAGTGTACCTCCAACTCCAGAATGAAGTCGGTGAACGGCCCCTTGCAGAGGAACGTGTTGGGGCTGCCTTCCGCGGTCGTGCCGACGATCATTCCGTCCCGAACTTCGTAGGTGGCGAATCCGCCTTCTCTCGTCCAGTCTTGGATCGTCTTGCCGTCGAACAGACTCGCCCATGTTCCTTCGTCAGCCCTTGCGAGCAAGCCGACACCGAAAGCGATTGCGAAGGAAAGACCCATCGTACAGAGATGATTTCGTCGCATGATCCAATTCCCGATTGCCAAAGCGAATCACCTTTGCGGCGCCGCCTTGTAGAGTTCGTCGAGCATGGCCACCGCCTCATCGACCATCGCTTCTCCCGTGCCGACTTCCAGCTTGCTGTGCCAGCCTACCCACGTCTGGTAACCACCATCCGCATACGCCTTGCGGTCGGGAATGTAGCCGATCTGCTCATTGGCCAGTCCGATGATGCACGTGTGCCGGAACGGCGAGCGGCGTCGAAGTTCCAGTCCCAGCCGAGCGTACATCTCACCGGGGACGCCGACCAGCGCGATGTCGCCCAACCGGAGGATCTGCAGGCGGGTGTGGCGGGCTTCGCCCTGGTGCGGCGTCATGGCTTCGCGCATCCTGCGGAAGGTCTCGATTTGGTGCGGCGTGCGTTCGGGCACGTACTTTTCCAGGTACGACTTCACCGCCAGGGCCTCCTTGGCCTCGTCGAAGCGGCGAATGTGGTACGTGAATTGCCGGTTGAGAACCTGCACCGGGCCGGGCAGCGCCGGCTGCAGGCGACCGAGCGCCTCTTCGACCGCGTCCACGACGCGATGCACGCACTCCGCCGCGGGAACACCGCTGTTGTTGTACGTGACGTTGTGCGTGGAGCCGAAGGCGCCGGGCAGAAAGAGGGTCGTGGCGCCGTGCCGTCGCTCGATTTCCAGCGCCGCCAAGCCGTAGAAGCCGGGCGACATGCAGTCTTCGCGGATCCGGCCGATGTTATGCACCGAATGGTTGAATGCCAGGCCGGCATACTTCCCGTCCGCGCGTCGCAAGGCCAGCACGTACAAGTCCGGGTCGTACGGGCCGGTTGGACGCACCACGTCGCGCTCCTCGTAGCCGTCCCAGCCGATGGAGCCGTCCACGAGCAGCAACCGGCTGTTGCGACCGACGGTTGCCTCCTGGCTCTGGCCGAACAACACGGCCGTGTCGCTCTCCGATTTCGGGCCCTCCAGCGCCGCTACCGCCTTAACCGCGGCCAGAACGCTTCCCTCCTCCAATCGGCGAAGGTATTCCGTGTCGGGCTTGCCGCCGAAGGCGTCGTTGGTAGGCGGGCCACGATGCGTGTGGGTAGCGCAGATGAGGACGTTGTCTTCCGGTATGCCCGTGGCAGCGGCAATTCGCTTCGCCGCGGCACGCGTCACGTGCAGCGGCACGATCAACGAGTCCAGCGAAACCAAACAGATCCGCTGCTGGGCGTCGAGGACGATCGCATTGGCCCGGAACTCCCCTTCCCAAGGCTGGCCGAAAACCTTGATTTCGGCAGACAACTCCGCCATGTTGTCGTCGGTCAGTTTGACGGACGCCGACGCCGCCCGGACGTGTCTTCCCGGCGGGCGACCAGTTGCCGTGGCGGCTTTCTCACCGACATCGGTTGGTTCTGCCGCACGCAATCGCGAGGTTGCTGCAATACCAAGCCCGCCGGCGGCGGCGAGCACAAACTCCCGGCGGCTGAAGTTCGTCATCGATAGTTCGGCACTTCGTGTCGTTTCTTATTGGATCAGACGGGATTCGATACTCCCCAACTCGCGGTTGACGAACTCGTCCGTGAAGAACCACTCTTGATATAGACGCTCGATCTGCCTCGTATACCAGTTGACCGATGCCCTCGTCAACGTGCGGTTCGCATCCTTCGGTCGAAACTCGTCAGGGATCGGCGGGCGAATGCGAGTGGCCGGCGGTTGATATGCGGGATCGTAGACCAGGACCGGGAGGGTTTCCGCAGGCAACAAATGGCGCCAGAGGAACGCCTGCATTCGGTCTTCGGCCGGTACCGCCTCATGGACGATTTCCCGGTCTCCGACTTTTGCTGTGCCAACGACCGTGACATTGACCGGGCTTTCCATTGCAGCCAGGCTCGTTTTCAACGTCAGGCCCACGACTTCTTTGTTGGCCGCCAGCGTAGCACCCGGCGATTCGAGCCCGGCCGGCAAGTCCTTGAAATTCAGGGCAATCGGCCCGTCGAATCCATCCTTACGCAAGGCGTAGACGGTTACCGAGGCGGCGTTCTTGCTGCGGATCACGATTCTGGAAGGGATCAGGCGCAACTCGAAGTCGGGCTGCGGGTGGCTGATGCGGAGCCGGTAGGCATACTCCTTTCCTGCGCGCCGCGGCGTGTCGCCGATGTGAACGCAATACTTTCCGTCGGCGGGCAGCTTCACCATGAGGTAGGAATCGGCGTGGTCGGTGTTGAGCCCAGATGCGGCGTCGTAATGATCGTCGTTCAGCGCAATGATCTTGCCGTCCGGACCGGTGACCTTGACAAACGAGTCCAGCGGGGAGCCAAGCCGGCGGGCGTTGACTTCCGCGACGATCGTCTCGCCGGCTTTCCCTTCCACCTCGAAGACGTCCCAGTCGCCCGGGTGATCCATTTGACCGTTGACAATGATGGGAAGTGTGACCTTCTGCGCCTTGGATGGTTCGTCGTTAGGTTCCGCAGCAAGGCACTCGGGGAGCGTGTCCAGGGCGAACGGCACGTCGTTGGAAGCGAACATTCCGTTCGTGGCGGCAATCATGTGGCGCCCCGGCTTCGCGTCCTTAGGGGGCGGCGCGATCTTGCTCTTCTCCAGATTGTAGCCAATCATCTCGATGTTGCCCGATTCGCCGACGCGGGCGCCCAACGGGAAGATGCTGGTCACAAAAGGCAGCTCACCAATGGTGATTCGATAGACGAAACTCTCGCGGCCGCGAAACAGCGCTTCGTTGATCGTGAGGACATACTCTCCGGTGGCGGGCACCTCATAATAGATCAACGAGTCGGGATCGGAACGGAAATCGTCGTTGTACGCCACTTCGTTGCCGTTGGCGTCGTAGAGCTTCAGCACGGCCTGTAACCAGCCAGGAACGCCGTCGGGAACGTAGGGGATGAGGTCGCGAGCCTTCACGGAGATAACCAGGCGCTGACCTTTGCCTGCATGAAAACGATACCGGTTCACCTCCCCCGCGGCGATCTGGCCGTTCACCGTGCATGGAACCGTAACCTGCATCTCCTCTTCTTCCGGCGGCCTCTTGCGCTGGGCCAGATACTCTTTGCCGAGCACCGGCAACTGCATGGTCTTCATCGGCTTGCGGGCAACCTCGGGAACCTGCCCCACGTAGAAGGGGAGCGCATTGGAGATTCCCCGTTTGGTGATCACCCGGATCTCTCGACGGCCCGGTTTTGCGTCGGGCGCCACGGTGACCTCGGCAAAGACGAGTTCGGTTTGGGCTCGAACGGCCGGGTTCCGCTCGTCTTCCGCGAAGATTCTTTCAATCCGTTGGATGAGCCTCTGCTTGGCCAGTTCCTTCTCGGTCAGAGGAGCATCGCTCGCCGGCTCCTTTTCGCCCGGCTTCGGGGCTTTCGGCTGCTCCAGCTTCGCGTTGCAACTGATGCAGACGGTGGCACCGACCGGATTGACCGCCGCACACACGGGGCAAACCGGACCGGAGACCTCGGTTGGTCCAGCGCCCGGCCCGATCGGTGCGGGGAACTCGTACTGGTTCATCTGGACGGCCATCCCGTCGTCGACAGTCGTCTCCTTCTTCTTCAACTGGTTCAGTTGCTGGCGGAGCAACCCCATTTCCTGGTTGTCCAGGACCCGCTGGTAATTGACGAGCCGAACGGAAACGCCTTCCCCGCTGACCACCAGATCCGAGGCATAAAGGAGCCCCTGGCCGCCCAGGCGAATCGGGAACGTGGTGCCCTGTTGGCCGCCGGCGGGATAGACGAAACCGATGTATTGGTTCTGCGCGGAGACAGAAGATGCCGCGACCACAAGGATGGCCAGCACCAAGATCGGAAGTCGTTGGAATCGAGTCATTGAGCTTCTCCATTTACTGCCATTGCCCGCCTGTGTGGCATCACTTTGGGCAATTCCCCGCCGGCGCCGGGCCGGCGGGGACAGGTTCTGATAGCGTTAGGACTTCAGCTACGGATTGGCTGCCAAGCGGCGCCGTGCCGTTACAGGATCTCTTCCAGCATACCGGCCGACTTCATGCCTTCGCTTTCGGTGTCCAACACGTGGACATCCAGCCCCTCGGGATTGGGCAGCTTTGCCTTTTCGTCGATACCGGCCAACAGATAGAAGGTTCCCAGCAGGTCCGACGGATAGACGGGCCTCTCCGCGACATATTCACCTTTCTCGTCGGATGCCCCGACGACGCGGCCCCCTTTAAGACCACCACCGGCGACGAGGACGGTGAAAACCGGCCCCCAGTGATGGCGTCCGCCGTTCCAGGGCGGCTCCCAGGAGATTTTGCACGTTCTGCCGAATTCGCCGGTACACCAGACTAGGGTGCTGTCGAGCCGGCCTCGCTCGCTCAGATCGGCAAGGAGCGTGGCCAGGCCTTGATCCAACATGGGGCACTGTCGCTTCATGGTTGGGAAATGGTTGGAGTGCGTATCCCAGCCACCGGGGAAGCTGATGGTGATATAGGGGACGCCGGCCTCGACCATCCGTCGCGCAGCCAGGCATTCCTGGCCGAACGTGTTCCGGCCGTAGCGGTCTCTGAGCCCCTTCGGTTCGTTGTCGAGATTGAATGTCTGTTTGCCTTCGCCCAGGATCAAGCCATAGGCCCTTTCCTTGGCCTCTTCGATGGCAGCAATGTCCGGGACGCCGGACAGTCCATAACCCACGGTGTCGACCTTCTGGAGCAAGTCACGGCGAGCCTCCTGCCGGGCGTCGCTGACTCCGCGGTTGACGATTCCCTGCACCTCGAAGCGATCCGCGTTCGGATCGCCGCCGGTGGCGAACGGTTTGTACGCGGGGCCCAGGAAGCCTTCCTCGGAAAACCGCCCGGCTGCCTGGAGCATCACGATATAGGGCGGAAGCAGCCCTTTGTACTGGTCCTTCTTGAAGTACGTGAAGATCGAGCCCACGCTGGGGAAGGAGAGCCGCCCGCCCGGCGCGTGGCCGGTCTGCATCAGGTAGGCCGCGGTTTCATGACCGTTGTTGCCATGGGTCATGCTGCGGATCAGGGAGTATTTGTCGGCCTGCCTGGCGAGTTGCGGGAACAGGTTACTTAGCTGGATTCCGTCCACGTTGGTGGGGATGAACTTGTCAAACTCACCGAGATAGTCGTAGCCCGTACCGGGTTTCGGATCCCAGCAGTCGTTCTGCGAGATGCCGCCCCACAAGAAGATCTGGATGACCGACTTGATTTGCCCTTTCTTGGCCTTCGCTTTGGCCGCCTCGTCTCGGGTCGCCTTCTGTTTGGCGAGTTCCTCCGGCGAGATCTTCACCGCCTCCGCGGCGACGTGTGAAGCCAATCCGCCGGCCGCCATCATGCCCGC
>JAAYEH010000521.1 GCA_012728855.1 Rhodopirellula sp.
ATGGTAGCCCAGATCGGTTTCGCTTCGCTCTGGCGCAAGGCCAAACGCTCCTCGAGCGACAAGGCTCTGCCACGCGCTTCAATGTCGTACAACTGCTGATACCAACGCAGCCACCGTTTCCGGTCCTCGGGATACGCGATGGAGTTCTCGAACTTCCGCCGCGCATGGGCATTGCACGCGGCGCGCTCGATACGCCCCTGCGAGGAGACGGCAATCGCCTCGAATCCGTGCCAGCAGTCTCCCAGCAACTTTCCTTCGTAGTCCGCAAAGAACCACTCCGGACCGTCCCGATGCCGGCTGACCGTGAAGTCGAACACGTTCAGCTTGATGTCCACTCCGCGGTAGGCCCACATCTTCCCGTTGATGCTGGGCAGCTTCTTATCCAACGCTTCCTGAAACACTTCCTGAATTCGTCGCTGCTTGGGATCGCCCAGGTCAAACGTTGGAAGCGTCTTCGGGTACAGCAGCGTCACGCTCGTGTCGTCGCAGCCGATGATGCCGTCCGTTTGGAGCGTGCTCTTGAAGAAGTTCAGCAGCGGCTCGACGATCTCAAACACGTTGGCGAGGATATTGCACTGCGTGCTCCGCGACGGCACCCAGCCGCAGCCGCCGAAGTAGTCCTGCAGGCGGTACAGGGGCAGGTGGTAGCTGTACTTGCCGGTGATGATCTCGGCCGCCACGCTCGAGTCGTACTTGTTGCCTTCCACGATTCCCGTCGGCCGCTCCGGCGAAGCGATTCCGCACTCCGGCTCGTTCTCGCAGGCGAACTTCGGGTATTTGGTCACTCGCACCTTCAGGTTGGGACGCCCGAACTCCAGCGTCTCGGTCGTATCCCACATCGACTCGGGCAACAGCGTCCGCTCGCCATGGATCGGGCAGATCGTCTGCTCTTCGGTCACTTCCGCGGTGACTTCGTAACGGGGAAGATGGGCGGGCAGGCCTTCGTCGCGTTTCTTGCGGGGCCGGCGGCGCTGGTGCTCCGGAATCGTTTGCTTCAGTTCCTCCACCGCCTCGGCCAGCCCGAGGGCCGCATCGGCCGCCTCGGGCGTGTCGCCAAAATCCATACGCAACTGGTCGGGGTCGTTCAGGTACCGCTCGCTCCGGTTCCGAAACCGCTGTTCCATCAACTTGTCGAAGGCCAGCTTGTACTCGTCGCGCTCTTGCTGGAGCTGAGCGATGGTCTGGTCCTTGAGCTGCAGCGCGATGTCTTGTTGACGCAGTTGCTCACACTGCGAGGCGAGATCCGCCTCTTTGTTTTCAAGGGCGGCTACGAGTTCCTGTTTTGAAAGCGACTTCGGATTCCTCATGTCGATAGCGTAGCAAGTTCTCCGCCGGGCGCAAGTCCAAATCGCCCGCGCGGAGAAAAATAGCGAAAATAATTTTACCCCACGGCCAAATCCTGTTTGCGAAGTAAGCCGTCCGGCTCCTCAGGCACTCAAGCCGCCCGTTCACGCCCGTGGGGCGAATACCGTTTTCTGCGGCGGCGGGACGCAACCAAGGAGACGCCGGAAAGCAGCATCG
>JAAYEH010000522.1 GCA_012728855.1 Rhodopirellula sp.
CCGCCAGCCCCTCCATCTAAGAAATCGTATTCCGTGGTTTAGACAACCCCGGCCACTTCAGTTTTCCCGTCTATGGTGACCCCTTTTGACTGACACGCAAGCGACCCCTTTTGACTGACACTTGGCCTCTAAGCTCTAAGAACTAAGAACTAAGAACTAATGCCTTCCCCGGACGTCATCGCCCGAACCGCAATGCCGCTTGCCTGGTTCTACCTGGCTGCGAGGTGCTGAATGTCGTGGCGGCATGGTACGCGTGGCGTAGGATTCGCGACCCTCGGGCGACACACCTTGAAGTGATGCCCGTGGCCTGATTTTCCCTTCGGCGCTGCTGCTGACCGACACTTCCAGGGGGTTGATTTCCCTGGCAGATCCTGCTAATCTGCGGAGGAACTGGACCAGGGGCTACTCCCACTCTCGCATGCCAACAATGCGACAGGAAGGCAGAAATGGTTGAAGGATTCGATCCTTACCACACTTGGCTGGGTATTTCGCCAAAGGACCAGCCACCGAACTATTACCGACTGCTGGCCCTTGAAGCGTTCGAGAGCAATCCAGAGGTCATCGAGTACGCTGCCAATCAGCGAATGGCCCATCTGCGGACTTTCCAGACAGGCGAGTATGCCTCATTATCGCAGAGACTGCTTAACGAGGTCGCTACGGCAAAGATCGCTCTTCTCACCCACGAGAAGAAGACGGAATACGACAGACTTCTGGCAAAGATGCTTTCCGGTCCCCTGCCAGCAGCGTTTCCTGTTGGATTTCAACCAGTCTGGCGGACAGCAGGTGAAGCTGGCATTTTGACAGAATTCCCTTCGCCAAACACGTCCGCAACCGTATCAGTTTCCTCACGGCACCGGCGGAAGAAAGTGTGGGTGACATTTACGTTGTGGCAACTCGCGGTCGGCTTGTCGGCCTTAATGCTTTTCTTCGCAGCCGTGGCATTCCTGGTTTCAAAAACGCAGATTTCTTCACTTCCGTCAAGTCCTCGTCCACATCCGTCAACTCCTCGCCCGCATCCGTCAACTGCCAATTCGCCTTTGTCAGCACCAAGCCCGCCTCTACGGCCGCCGCTTGCTGCCTTACCGCAAGGTCCACGAGAAGTCCGCCGACAGGTAACGGCCACGTTCCGTATCCATGAGGGCGACACTAAAGGACCACTGTTGCCGGGGGCGGAAGTTGAACTGCTATGTCGGAAGACGCGGGGTGAAGACGCGGTTGCGCTTGGTCGGGCGACAACGGACGCCGATGGCTGTGCAACAGTTACGATTTGGTTGGATGGCAAGCAGGAGATTACTGCCGATTTCTTGGCGTCGATCAGTTCGGAGGGCGGGACCAAGACCTGGCCACTTTCGGGCTTTCCCAACTCGGTCACCTGGGAATTGTATGTCCCGTTCAGGTCCGCGAAACGCCGGCCGGTGACCATCGCTACGCTTACGCGTGAGGCGCCTCCGCCGGCAACTGAAATCGTTCTCCCGTCTGGTCGCAAGGTGCCTGGTGACCTAATGAATAAGCCGAAGGACTGGGATATGCAGTTTGACCCGGAAGCCTATCGTGGCGTAGATGAAGAATCGCGTCGCGTATGTCCAGTCACAGAGCAGGATTTGACTGCGGCAATCCACTTTGACGAAGACGGACGTACACATGGACAATCTGCGGTGATCGCAACTAATCAATTATTGCTCGCCAATTACGATCATGGGCAGAGAGAGGGCGAGCTACGACTCTGGGCGAGCGACTGGGTTCCGCGGCTATACGCCAATTACAGGGATAACCAGAAATCTGGAATGCTATGTTTGTACCAAGGGCGCAGTCCTTGGCTAATTGCGGAATGGAACGAAGGAACGGTGCGCAACTGCTATCTGTACGAAGGGAACGAACTGAAGCCGGTAGACGCCGCTCATAAATCGTTCTCGGGACTCGCGACGTTAGAGGCACAGATTGATCGAGAAGAGACGAAGGTCAAGCAGAAGCTGCGGGAGTGGTACAGGGATCAGGTAGAGAGCTACAGGCGGCAATTGGCCGCAGAGCTGTCCGTTGCGAAACGGCAGCGAATGACTGCGAGATTGCAGCAGCGTTCGGCCGAAAATGCGGCGCGGATATACTCGGATTTCGGAACTGCTCTGCGTCGGTCAGGCTTTTGACCCGTCCCCGCCACTGGTGTGAACATCTTTGCTTAGGCATTGGCGGCGGCACAACGGGCTTGGCGGAGCACGCGGTAGACGGAAGTGTGACCACCTTTCGGATACACCTTGTCGGGAGGCGGTGGCGGAGATCTCTTGTTCGTCTCCTTCCGCCACAACTCCGACCACTGTCCGTGTAACAAGTCCCGCAGACGACGCGCCACCTGCGGCGCCGTCCAAGTCGAATGGGTGGAATGGGGACAGGGCGCAGCTAGTCGTTAGTGGCTGACACCGGGGGGAACGTTTGATCGGCTGAGGGCATGGCGAGACCCCTGCAAACCGACTTTGCCGGGGCGTTTTATCATGTGATGTCGCGAGGCAACGAGCGAAAGCCGATCGTCCGCTTTTGACGCCGACCGCGAGAAGCGGCTGGACTGGCTGCGGCGGACTGAGAGAGACCTACGGCTGTATATGGCCTTTGGCCAAAAAACCTTTGATGGCGCCTGAGTTCCTGGGGTTCCTCACCAGGTGAGGAACCCCAGGCTACGATGGTTATGGCCTTCGGCCAAAGACCCTCGGATTGTGGCTCGGTCAAGTACGGTGCCTCGGCCATGTTTCCCTCCAACAGCAAAACGACTTGAGGCCCTGCTTCCCTCCACCGGGTCTCCCGGGCAAGGATTCCCCGGCTTCATCGGTATTATCGCACGCGCTGCGACTTCCTGCCGCCCGCGAGCGCCGCGCTTCGGTGTCTTCGCGCGCACGTTACCGCGGAAGCATTCGGTTTCTTTCGTTTCTCCCATCGCCACCGAATGCCAGACGACGGGCCTGGAGTTGGTCACCCGGTATCTCCTGCCGGGATTTGCTCTGCGCGGAAACGACAGCCGTCAATCGGCGCTCCCACCGACACGAGGTCGGTGGCGGCGGTCAGAATTCCACAAATTGCGAAAGATGCTCGCACGCAATGGCTCCATCACGCGCCGAACCATCAACGTCAACGGCGGCGGCGACCTGGCGTGGATGTTGGAACAGTGCCGCGGCGGCAAGAGCGCCCTGCGCACCTACCATGACCTGTTCCGCGAGCCGTTGCAGGAACGCCTGGAGCAGGCCCTAGAGCAGCCGCGGCCCGTGCCCCGCAGCCGCGTGCTCGACGGCTTCGGCATGGCCCTGCTGAACAATCCCGCGGACACGATCGGTCTGATGTGTTTCTACGGCTGGCGCGGCAGCCACCGGCACCTGGACGGGCTGCACTTCGACCTCTATGCGCACGGCAAGGCGCTGACCCCCGACACCGGTTACCCGGACTTCATGAACGACCGCGTCCCCGGCATCTTCAGTTGGTCGCAGGCGACGATCTCGCACAACACGGTGACCGTCGACGCCCGGCAGCAGACGGGCAATCCCGAAGGGCAGGTCCGCCGCGCCGCCTTCGGCGACTGCGTGCAGTACTGCGACCTCGATGCCCACGGGAACTACCCACAGACCGGCGTCTACCGGCGGGCTCTGGCTCTGGTCGCCACTGCCGCCGACCAGGCGTACCTGCTCGACGTTTTTCGCGTGGCTGGCGGCGGGCGGCACGACTACAGCCTGCACGGCGCCACCGGCGAATGCACGATGCTGCAGGGCGACTTCGGAGAACCGCAGAAGGGAACGCTGGCGGGCGAGGATGTGGCGGTCGGCGAACTGTACGACGAGCCGAGCATGGCCGGTAAGGACTACGGGGGCGGGTATAGCGCCTACCGCGGCAGCGGCTACCAGCACTTTGTAAACGTGCGGCACCAGACAGGCCAGGGGAATGTCGTGCTGCAGTTCAAGCCGGACGAGCCGCCCGCGGTACAACTGCGAATGCATCTGCTGCCCCGGGAACTCCAGCGCGTGATCCTGGCGAACGCACGGGTCTCGCCCATCAAGCGGCCGGCGCTGCTTCCTTACGCCATTGTGCGTGCCGAGGGCCAGGATCTCAAGAGCGTCTTCGTGAGCGTGCTGGAGCCGTTCACCGCGGAGCCGTTCATCCGCAACGTCGAGGTGCTGTTCGCCACCGCCGACGCCGTCGCCGTTCGCGTCGAGCGCCGCGATAGCGTCGATCTCCTGCTGCAGGCCAACGACGACGGCACGATGCGCGCCGTCGGCGATGCCGTTGCCACGGACGCGGCGTTTGCGGCGGTGACGGTGGGGGCTGATGGGCGCCTGCAGCGGGCCGTGGCAGCGGGTGGCACGCGTCTGCTTGCGGCCGGCGAAGAACTGCTACTGCACCAGCCGGCGCGGGGCCGGATCGCCGCCGTGGAGCCCGCCGCCAATGCGGTGGTGGTGGCGTGGCAAGGCGAAGTGCCCGCGCCGGCGGCCCTCGTCGGCCGCGACCTGCTGTTCCGCAACGAATGGCGCAACAGCCTGTTCCGTGTCTCGGCAGTGGAGCCTGTCGCCGATGGTCTGCGGCTGGTACTGCGCGAGAGCGTGCTCAATGGGCGTGGGCGGGTTACGTGGGTGGACGAAGCCGCCAAGGCGATCGAGACGGACTCGCGAATGCTGTTCCAGGCCAAGTACGCCGGCATGCGCGCCGTCGGCGAAGACTATCGCGGGTATCTGCCCATTCTATCGGCTGCATCGGGCCGGTTAGCGAGCCGCTGGCCACCGTGTTCACCGATCCCGACGGCGACGGCCGCACCGGCTTCTGGGTCTCCGTCCTCGGTCCCGGAGACGCGGTGGAACTGCAGGCCATTACCGAGATACGGCGGCAATGAACTATTGGATTTGGAGTGCGCACGACCTGTCGTCGCTTTCTTTCTTTTGTTCCTTCTTCCTCTCATGGCTGTGCCTGGAAGAGAAGCGACGGAAAAAAGAAGAAACGAGAGGGAAAAGAAGGAAAGAAAGCGGTGCCGGGTCACACGCACTCCAAAGGGGCGTCTTTCGCCCGCAGGCATCCCGGGCAAATCCTTTCTCACGGCATCCCCTGCGCGGCGCTGAGTGTTGGCGCCGGGCGGAACTCGGGGTCATCGCGGTGCGCGAGGTTTCGCCGTCCGAAGTAGGTGCCGTAGTAGGGCGAATTGGCGTCGACCCAGGTTACGAGCTTGACGAAGTCCTCTCGCGGCAGTTCCACTTCGTAGTGGCCCTTGCGGAGGATCTCGATCAGCCGGCTCTGGTGCGAACCGTAGGTGTAAGGCGGGACGGCCGGCGCGTAGCCCATCGCATCGGCCCCCTCGGGCTTGACGCCGATGAATTCCTGAATATAAGAGACCAGATCCTTGCGGATAATGTTCTCGTACGACCGGCAAAAGAGTTCGGTCATCTCGCCGCTGAGGTCGAGTTCTCCATCGGTTTTCTCGCCGCCGTGGCAAGATACGCAGTGCCGGTCGAAAATTGGCTGGATGTCGGTTGCGTAATCCAACGGGCGAGGCGCGGTCTCGCCGGGTTGTGGTTGCGGTTCGACGGGCGGGCGCTCGAGAGCCAGCGGGCGGAGATTAATCGGCGCCTGGTTGCGGTGCTCGTGGCAGCCGATGCAGCTACGCTGCTCGCCCGGCTGGAAATTCACAAAGGAGCGCATCCGCTGGATCTCCATGAAGTTCTCGTCCAGGGCCGCCAGGAAGATATTGCGGTGGGCCGGCACGCGGAAGTGGGCCGAGCCGTCTTCATGGACCGGAACCACGCCGTGGAGAATTTTTACGCTCAAGTGCGTGTAAAGGCTGATCGCCACCATCTGTCCCGGCGCCCGATCGTCCGGCTGGTAACCGAGATAAGCCGACCAGGGACGCGGAATCTGCTCCATCACCCGCAGATACTTGACGGCGCCCCGCGGCACTCCGTCCAATCCTCGATAGACGTCGGCCACCAGAACCGTGGCATTTTCGGCAGGAGAATCCTGCTGCGGTGACGGCGCGAGCACCGGCGGAACCGGCCGCGGCAGAAGCGGTCGGGCTTGCCAACAGGAGATCTCCGGATCGTGGTAAATCGGCACCCGGTTGCCGAAGACGTCGAGCAGATAGAGGCCGTAGCCCGCCGGATCGTTCCACATTCCTTCCGAATTGCAGGAGACCAGGAAGAACTTGCCGGCCAGCCGGTCGGCGGCGCTGTCGCCGAGCGGATACGGATCGCAGTACCAGGGGCCGTAGATGTCGGTGATCCAGCGGCCGTTGCGGAACTGCCGCAGCGCCCAGTTCCCCTTGGGCAGGCAGCCGGGCGTGAGCGCCGTCATCGCCTCTTCCGACCGCTTGTTCTTGTGCAGGTCGACCAGCAGGATCGCCCCCATGTTTCCCGGGCAGTGGCCGGCCCCCAGGCAGACGACGAGGTTGTTTCGCCCCGGCACGTGCCGGGCCTGGTTGAAGACGGCGGGCGTGGTGATGTTGTTGCCGTAGATCTCCTCCGAGCGATTGCCGTCGGGGCACGTCGCCCAGAGCGACTGCACGGCCCCCGCGCCTTTGTCGACGTACTCCCAGCGGTTATAGAGGATGCGTCCGTCGTTCATCACCGTCGGGCAGAATTCGCTCAAAGCGCCTTGTGACAACTGCACAAGCCCCGAGCCGTCGGCGTCGACGCGGTAGAGATTCGTGACGGTGAGGCCGTGGCCGCCGCAGAGCACACTCCGCTGGCTCCGCGTCGAGGTGAATACGATGCGGCCGTCGGGCAGATAGCAGGGATGCATGTCGTCGGTCCAGTGACCGTAAAGCCCCGGGGTCTTGGCCAGTTCTTCCCGCGAACACGTTGCGTACGTGGAAATCCGCTCTTCTTCGTCGTCGGGCGGGAAAGTGATCTGCCGCAGGCCGCTGCCATCGACGCCGATCTCAAAGACGCGAAATCCACAGGGCTCGGCAGGCTTGTAGTTGAAAAGGAGCCGTTCGGCGTCGAAGGATAGATCGTAGCGGTCGACCAGGCCGTCGGCGAGTTGCGGTGCAATCTCGCTGACGGCGCCGTCGGGCAGCGAAAGCTGGTACAATCCGCCCCCGAAGCGGCGGATTCCGGCAATGAATTCGTCGTAGTAATGATCGGAGTCGTAGGTGGCGCGCTTGACGAAGACGAACTTCTTGCCCGACAAGAGCGGACTACGATCCACCAGCGCCTCACGCTGCAGAGACGACAGTTCATCGAGCAGCTTGCGACTTCGGGCATCTGCCGGATCCAGCCCTACGGAAGCGGCCTCGGTGAGGCGTTGCCTCAAGCTCGCGGTGCGGGCAAGGAGTTCCGCCCCCGGGTACTTTTCCGCGTAGGCGGCATGGAGTTCCTCGATGGCCTTACCAAGCGCACCGGCGGCTTGGAGTCCCGATTTCAACTCGGCCGCCGTCACGCATAGCGCCAGCCAGCGCCGGTCCGAAGAGGGGATTTCCGATTGGAGAAGCTCGTGGCATTGGCCAAGCAACACCGCGCCATCGGCGCCAAGGTCTTCGGCCACGGACTGGAGGAACTGCTGCTCCAGACGGGCGGTTCTGTCCTTGGAGAACCAGCCCTCAGCCGCGTCGAACCACTTTGCGTCGACGTGCTGGAGCAAGCGATTCGCAGACCTGGGGAAATCGTTCTCAATCATCGCCCAGAGGGCGGCAGCGGGATTGGAGGAAAACCGTACCGCCGTGAACCACGACTTCTGTCCATCTTTGCCAAGCGACAGCACTATGTGATTGTCGCCGGCCTGGAGTTCCACATCGACCAGCAGCCCATCATGCCAACCGCGTCGCTTGGCCACCGGCACGTTCTCGTAGCCGGCCAGGCGGTTGTGCAAGCTCACCTGCTTACCATTGAGCCAGATCAGCGGATCCGACGGCCGGACGCCGGCGCCGCAGGGCGGCGGACGATAGGCGAAGCCGCCGAACCGTTCATGGCGGGAGAGTTCGAGCGTGAGTGTGACGGGAGCCGTGGCCGTGATCGTCGTGCCAAGGTAATCCATCTTGGCGCTCGTCAAGGAAGGATTGCCCGATGGATCGGCGGGGCACGGCTTCCAGTGCGGTCCAGCCTGGCTTGGCGCTTTCAGGTCGATTGCTTTGCGAGTGACCGCGACGGGATCGAATGTCTCGTTGTCGCCCAGCACCGTGGAGTACCAAGTAATAATCTT
Organism: Rhodopirellula sp.; assembly: GCA_012728855.1. Classification (GTDB taxonomy): domain Bacteria; phylum Planctomycetota; class Planctomycetia; order Pirellulales; family Thermoguttaceae; genus JABWBD01. The sequence goes on from JAAYEH010000522.1 coordinate 8,149, forward strand.
AACCGCTTTGCGGGCCTCGCGCCGGGCCGCCTGCCACTGATCGAGGCGGCCGCGGGTTTGCAGCATGGTTTGTTGGAGCGAATCGCCCTTGACGTACAAGGCGATTGGGCTCCCTGCGGGCTCCGACGCCGACGCCGTCGCAACGAAAACCAAACACGACAGGAACAGACATGCTCGCATAGGTGAGATCCTCCTCAGCCTCGGTATATGCAGGGACGCGGCAGCCGTCAAGTCGTGTAGGCGGGATACTCCGTGGCCCGTCTTCTCCGCCCGCGGAGTTTTTAGCAGCCGGGCTGCTATTTCTCTCTCAACCGCCGCGTCTGCTCAGAATACCACTGCGGCGTTCCAAACCAATCGTGCATCTCCTTTTCAAATGGGGCGACCACATCCGGCGGCTCGAACCTTTGCCCGCGGTCCCCGGTTTCCGCAATCCAGGTATCCAACGCCGCCCGCAGCCGCACGAGCGCCTCCCGATCCTCCTGTTGCTGCGAATTGACGAGATTGCGGATTTCATGCGAATCCGCTTCCGTGTCATAGAGTTCCTCGCATGGTCCCCGGATCGCCATCAGGGCCGCCGGCGGCCCGCCGAGTTCGCCCTTGGCAAACAACTGTCGCATCAAGGGGATAATCGGAAAACACTTTTCCTTGTAACGGTTGAGCGAGGCGAACGTAGGGCCGACCGTGTCGGTACGGATGTAGTGGTATCGTTGGTCGTGGACCGAGCGGATTCGTTGAACGGTTTCGTCGATGCGATCGCGAGCGGCGAAAGCGTAGGTTCGCGGCGGGTCGCCCCGGGGACCGAGGAAAACACGGCTTTGCATCAGCGGCGGACGCGGCAGCCCGGCGATCCAGAGGGTCGTGGCCGTGATGTCGAGCAGACTGATCACCCGGTCGTCGACATCTCCTGGACGGAACTGTGACGGCGCCGGGAAGTTCTTGGGCCAGCGGAGGATCATCGGCACCCGCAGTCCGCTATCGTAACACCAGTGGATGCCGCGGGGCTCGAGACGCCCATTGTCGGCGAAAAAGAGCACCACGGTGTCGTCCTCGAGTCCTTCGGCCTTCAGTCGCTCGAGCACCCAACCCACGCGACGATCCATGCCGGATACCGAGTTGAGATACCGAGCCCACTCCTCTCGCACCAGCGGATGATCGGGATAGTACGGCGGGGGCGAGACCTCATCCGGTTTGGCGTACTTGTGATGCTCGCGCTCGCCGACCCACTCGACCCGATCTTTCTTGGCCGACTGCCGGTCATTTACGAAAACGATCGGATCGTCCGCTCGAAGACGTCGGCCTGCTGCTCGATCTCGTTGGTATCGAAATAGTTCGTCTTGAGCATGGCGATCTTTGGTTGGATTGCTTCCCAGACCGGGCACAAGCCCTCGCCGTAGTCGGGCCAGTACGGCGCCCAGTGAGGATAACGCTCCGGTTGTGTCCGAATGGCCTCGGTCAGATTACCGAAAACTTCCTCCAAATGGGCCGGGCAGTAGGCGCCGTAAAAACCATCGCCGCCCAGTTCCACGAATCGGCGCCGGAATTCCGACCAGGGAACATCGTCGCGCTCGATCTTCACAGGATAGGTCCAGTAGGTATGACGATAGCCGGGCGGAACCCGCTGCGGCCTGAGCCAATCACAACGGTCCACCACTTCGTTGAAAGCCTCGCCACAGGCGACTCGCATGGCGACCAGTTCATCGATCCGCTCCAGTTCCGCCAGCGCCACGGCACAGGCAACCTCCGGCAGTCGCTGATTCCAGCCGAGCGAGCTATGCCGTTTATAGTCCGGACGGCACCGCAACTCCTCGGGCACGACTGTGTCGCCCGGCCGTATCGAGAGATCGCGGAATCCGATCGTGGCCGCACGGCGAGCTTTCAGTGCCAGTGCGTCGTCGCTGGAGATCAGGATCCCGCCATCGCCGCATGTGAGCGTCTTCGACGCCTGGAAGCTGAAACTGGCGAAATGCCCGATCGATCCGGACAGCCTGCCTTGGTATTCGCAGAGGTATCCTTGGGCGTTGTCTTCGATCACCACCAGGCCGTGTTCGCCCGCGATCTCCATGATCGGATCCATGTCCGGCATCAGCCCGCAGATGGAGACGGGGATGATCGCCTTCGTCCGCGGGCTGAGCTTCCGCCGGATATCTGCGACATCGATTGTCCAGGTTTGCGAATCCACGTCGGCAACGACCGGAACGGCCCCGCATTGAAGTGCCGCGGCAGGCGTCGAGAATACCGTGAACGCGGGCACGATCACTTCGTCGCCCACGCCGACTTCGGCGGCCAGCAAGGCCGACTGAAGCGTCGCCGTGCCGTTGCAATGGGCGATTCCGTGCTTCTGCCCCATGCGTGCGGCGAACTCCCGTTCCAGCCGCGCCGTCATCCCGACAGAGTGCGCGTTGTGGAATCCGAAATTCAACACCTCTTGGACATACGCGTAGGCCCTGGGCGAGACTCTTGGAATCGAGTGGTTCGGGCGATTCGAACTCATCGACACAAATCCTCCGAAAAACGAATGGCCGGCGACGTGGCACAGCGATTGGGGAGAAAGACGCTGTCGAGCGGCGCGCGGCGGACACACGCACAACGGGGGCGGGAACCGCGGACTCTGATTGTAATCCGCTAACCCCCACTCATGCCAGCAGCGGGGCTTCGAAGTTTCAGAATTCGGCCACGTCTTGTTGCGGAGGCGTCAGCCTCTGAAGCGTTTCTTCGGCCAGACATCGCAGTTCTTCGTCCGGCGAATCGCCCTGCAACACATAGTGCGCAACGGCCGGCGACGTTCCAACCAGACGGATCAGCCGCTCCCGTTGCACCTGCGCTGTGGGCGGCGTTTCCATCCTTCTCTTCACGCGCGGCGGCACGTTGGCCGACAAGTCGGGCAACGGCGCGTCAGGAACGACCCACTGTAGTCCGAACATGGCGCTGACCACCAGCGCCAACATGCACCCCTCCTCCGCCCGCGATCTCAAGCGACTCCACGTCATGGAACGCTCCTTCCCTCGCGGGTTGTTGCCGCACCATCGGCGGCGGGCGCATTCTAACCGGCAGGCCGGGCCATGTAAACCCTTTGCGTCCAAGATTCAGACGGTCTGCGGCGATCCCTCCGCCCGTCCTTGGAAAATGGTTGCTATTCCTCTGCCGGCGCCGGACTGAGCGGTGTGCGGTTTCGCATCTGCTCCATCGCCCTGTGCAACTGTTCCACCTGTCGCGTCATTTCGTCCAAACACTGCTCGACCTCATCGTCGGGCACGACTGCGGAAGATGCGCCGGCGCGCGACTGCCTGGCGTGCTCGGGAAAGAAATCGAACAAGCGCACGGGATCGACCGGTCCGGTCATGGTTCGACCGAGCATTTGTTCCGCATAGGGCCGGACGTCGTCGGGAAGCGTGTCCAACTCATTCTCAGTGACCTCCCATTTCTTGCCCTTCCGAACAATGGTGATGCGAATCGGATCACCCCCACGCTTGACGATGGTGAGGCTCATGTCGGCGGGCAGCGGCGGATGGCAAGGCGCGTCGGGAGGAAGGATCATGCCGGGGTGGATGAAGCGGAATCGCTTCGACTGGCCCGCCGCCCCCTGCAATTCTTCGGTCCACTTCCGCAAGGCTTCCGCTTCACTGCCGGGAACGGCTGACGGATTACGGCCGCCCGCCTCTTCCGGGCGACGGGCCGGCTTTACGGCAGTCGTCAGCAACTCGCCTTTGCGGAGCAACTCCAGCGAAATCGACTCCCCTGCAGCCGACTCGACCGCCTCAACCAGGTCGCCGGGAATTCTCAGCCGCGCGCTGTCCGCAGAAAGAATCACATCGTAGCGCTCGATGCCTGCCGCCGCCGCCGGACTCGCCGGCGCCACGTCCCCGACCAGCAGCCCTTGAGCGTCGGGGATGTCCAGATGCGCCCGCAACGACTCATCTACCGGCCGGCACTGCACACCGAGCCAGTATATGGGTGGTTTGGACGGAGCCGCCCTCGCCACGGTGCGACCGTCGAACTCGGCCGTGTCTCGCTGCTCGTTCCCCGGAGCCGACTGGCCGCCAGCGAGCGAATAAGAAAGCGACACAATAAGAAGGCAACCCAACTCTGGAAACCACCGCCGCTTGAACTGTTTTTGCACGAGAGCGTTCCTTTTCTGCCCTGTCACCCTGCCAAGAACCGAGCTACTGGTAGTCGGGATAATGCACATCGAACTGATCGACCGGTATCACAAGCCGCCGACCGTCCTCCAGCGGCACCGGCACAAATTGCCACGAGTGGCGCACCTGCCCGCCATTGCTTTCCATCGCTCGAACCACGTCTTCGGGCAACCCGCGAAAAGTCGAATTCCGCCAATTTGGATCCCATCGCTCGCCTTCTCGGGCCGGCAGCCGGATTTCCTTCTCCGGCGTCCCCGCGCCGGCCAGTGTGACCATTTTCCAGGGATCACGCCCTTCCGGCTGTGGAGCAGGTTCCAATACGGCTTGAGATCCGGCCCCTTCGCCTGCCGCTATCTGTCCTGCCGGATCGGTATCCACAATAGGTCGCGGGCGGATTTGCGTGCCCACAACCAAAGCGATCAAGAAGCTGGCGGCAACCGCAAGCGGTGTCCCCAGACCATGCAGGTTGAATCTCCGGCGAACCGGCATGACAGACTTTGCAGGTTCCGCCGCCGGATTTTCTCTGCGTGTCACCGCCCGCGCTTCCGCATCGCGGCGAATTTCGCCGAATTCCTCTTTCCAACATTGCGATTCCAAAAAAGCCAAGGCACAGCGCCGCCAGCCGTCCGGGCTGGCGTCGAGGGACGTCAACAACTCGCGCCGCTGTGATTCCGTCAGTTCGCCGTCGACCAAGAGATCGAAGACCTCGTTGTCCGGCGCGTGCAGGTGTTTTTCCGAGCTATTCATGAAGACACCGTTCACGTTTCGGTTTCAATGACTTCCAACGCGGTAAGTTCACGACGCAGACGCTGCCTCGCTCGGTGCAACCTCGCCTGTACGGCACTGAGACTCACTCCCAAGTGCTCGGCGATTTCCTGGTAGCTCCAGTCCTCGGTATGTTTCAGCAACAGAATCTCTGCGTCTCGTTTCGGTATCCGCGACATTGCCGTGCGGATCAATTGGCGTCGCTCGTCGGCCAGTAGCCACCCGAGGGGGTCTTCCTCGCGACTTGCCTCCGTCGGTCGCCTGTTTTCGGCATAACTGTCGGTAAGTTTTCGCTGTCGCCCTCGTTTCCGCCGATAGAGCAGCGACTGGGTGACGGCCAACCGGTACAGCCAAGGCGCAACTTTGCTCAGATCGGCAATCGGCGACTTCTGTCGAACCGCCGCCAACGAGACCTCCTGCATCACCTCATCCACCGCCTGCGGTTCACCGACGCGGGTGTAGACGATGGTCCGTAGCCAACGGTCGTGCTTGGCAAGAACGGCTTGCCAGTCGATCGTCGCCACGGTTGCCGGTCCGTCGGGCCGATCTGTGCTTCCTGGCTGCGTCATGGCCAACTAAGATGATTGTTTCCGCAAGTTCGAAGATCTTGCTGCGAATCGTTTACGCCGCCGTTGTCCTGGTCGATCCCGCTTGCCGAGCGGGATCTGAGCGGCTAAGTGATGTTTCCACTCGGTGGGGTGATAGAACGCCAACTTCGCGACTAGATCCCGCTCGGCAAGCGGGATCTACCTTATGTTACCTGCCAACGTCGAGATTTGAACCATGCCGAATTCTAACCGAAGGGGGCAAGCGGAGCGCTCTGGCGGATCGATTGTCCGGAGAAGCTGTCCTACCTGACTGGTCCAGCCGGGGGGAGAGAGAACGGGACGGTTCCACCGGGAGCCCACTGGTTTTGCGGGCTTATAGGCGAGGCGGCCGGGGACGGACCGGATGGCGGAATGGGGCTGGGCAGCGGAATCACCTCCCCAGCGGGGGCTGGCTGCAAGGTGTTGGCAGGAGGAGCTGTACCCGGCGGCATCGTCAGTGTTGCCCCGGAAGCCGTGGCGCGACCCCGCAATTGCTGAGCCCGTCCAAGCAAATCCTCGGTGGGTATCACCAATTGGGGAATTAGCCGGTACGTGAACGCCCGTTGGTCGCGAATCTCGCCGGGCGCGACGTTTTCGCTGAAGAAATCCAGGGGCGGAATCTGATACCAGGGGGCCGGCACCGGCTGGAGCACGGTCATGGTCTCGTAACCGTCCTTGACCAAACGAATCTCGCGAGTCCCGTAGTAGAGAAAATTCGTCGCCACCGGCGTCGTGCCGATTTCGACGTTGTCGATATAGACCAGCGCCCCGGCCGGTTCGCTGCGGATGGTCATCCTCCGCTGCACGCAGCCGGTGGCGAGCAACACCAGAGCTGCAACGCCCAGGGTCCGGGCGGACTTTGGCCAGCGGCAGCTTATTGGAGTGGTTGCCATACGCGAGACGATGCGGGAATCGATCAAGAGCGGGGGCAGTATACCGACCGGTCCGCGATCGTTCCAGGTCGGATTTCGCCAGGAAACGCTGAAAAAATCCCCCGAACTCGCAGATCTGGTTCCCTCCCCCTGCCGACGCTACAATGGGGTTCATGGATCAGCAAGACGCCTGGGAACACTGCCTCGAACGTGCCGCCCTGACGGATGTCGGGCTGCGTCGCGCCAACAACCAGGACTCGATGGCTGTCGTCGTTGCCAGTAGTCCGGAAAAGCTCGAGCGGCGCGGTCACTTGTTTGTCGTCGCCGACGGCATGGGTGCCCATGCGGCCGGAGAATTGGCCAGCAAGCTGGCAACCGATGTCATTCCGCAATCCTACCACAAGCTCGGAGAACAACCTCCGCCGGAAGCCCTCGCCGCCGCGATTCGCGACGCCAACGATCGGATTCACCAGCGCGGCATGGCCAACGAGGAATTCAAGGGGATGGGGACCACGGTCACGGCCCTGGTCGTTTTGCCTGAAGGGGCTCTGCTGGGCCAGGTAGGCGACAGCCGGGGTTACCGCGTCCGTGGCAACCGCATCGAGCAGCTCACCTTCGACCACAGCCTCGTTTGGGAAATGCGCGCCGCGGGCCAGATCCCCGAGGACGACGTGCCCAGCTACATCCCGCGGAATATCATCACCCGCTCGCTCGGTCCGAATGCCCAGGTGGACGTGGATATCGAGGGACCGTTCCCTTTGCAGCCGGGCGACACATTCCTGCTCTGCAGCGACGGTCTCTCGGGGCAGGTTCGCGACGACGAAATCGGCAAGATTCTTTCCTGCATGTCGCCGCAGGAGGCGGTGCAGGCCCTGGTCGATCTGGCCAATCTCCGCGGCGGCCCCGACAACATCACGGTCATTGTCGTGCGGATTACCGGCCCGCAGACCGCCAACGGTGATCAAAAGCAGGCTGATGCGCCGCATCGTTCGCCACCCAAGCCGGTCTCGACGACCGCTTGGATCCTGATGGGCTTTTTCGGCGTCGCAACCGTTTTTCTGGCGGCAATGCAGTTGGTGATCCCCGCAGTCATCAGTGCCGTGGCGACCGCGGTCGTCGGAGGCATTGCATTTTTCCGCCGCTACGGCAGCGTACCCGAGTTTCATTACGACGGAAAGCCGCTGGGCAAAGCTCCCTATACCTCGTCCAATGCGACACCCGACGCGGCATTCGCTGATCGCCTCGCCAAGCTCGCACAGCAACTACGCGATGCTGCCAGCAACGAGGATTGGCAGATCGACTGGAGCGGTTTCAATGCGCACAGCGAAAAGGCGCTGGCGGCCGCCCGCGCTACGGACTACGTCGAAGCGGTGCGGCAGTATTGCCAGGCCGTCAGTTTCATGATGGGCGAACTGCGAGTCCAGCGGGGCCGCGAGAGAAAGAATTCCGACAGCAGCGTCATCGATCTCTTCTGAATGACCTACGCGCGAACCAGTTCCGCGGTAATCAGCCCAGGCGGGCGCTGCTGGCGCTCGAAAGCCGAGATATTCTCGAGCGTTTCGCGGGCGATGGCCTCCAGGGCGTTGCGGGTGAAAAACGCCTGGTGCCCGGTAATGATCACGTTGGGAAAGGTGAGCATCCGCGAGAACACGTCGTCCTGGATGACGCGAGTGGAAAGATCCTCGAAGAAGAGGCCGGCCTCTTCCTCGTAGACGTCGAGCCCGAGATAGCCGACCTTGCCTGATTTCAGCGCCCGTACCGCGGCCCGCGTGTCGAGCAAGGCGCCGCGACTGGTGTTGATCAGCATCACGCCCCGTTTCATGCGGGCGAGCGATTCTTCGTTGATGATATGATACGTGGCGGGCACGAGCGGGCAGTGCAGCGTGACGATATCGGATTGCGAGAAAAGCTCGTCCGTCGTCACGTAGCGCCCGCCGAGGGCCTCGACGTCGGGATTGCGGGCGACGTCATAAGCCAACACCCGGCAGTCGAAGCCGGCCATGATCTTTGCCACGGCCGCCCCAATCTTCCCCGTGCCGATTACGCCCACGGTTCGGCCCTTGAAATCGAACCCCAACAGCCCGTCGAGCGAGAAATTACCGTCGCGGACCCGGTTGTAGGCTCGCGGGATCTTGCGGTTTAGTGCCAGCATCAGCGCGACGGTGTGTTCGGCGACTCCGTGGGGAGAATAGGCCGGTACGCGCGCCACCGTCATGCCGAGCTGCTCGGCCGCCGGAAGGTCGACGTGATTGAAGCCGGCGGAGCGCAAGGCGATCAGTTGCACCCCCTCGCGCGAAAGCGGCAGCAGCACCGACGCGTCGAGTTGATCGTTGACGAAGGCACAGACGGCGGGGAACCCGTCGGCCAACCGGCAGGTCTCGGGCGTCAGGCGCGACTCAAGAAAGACCAATTCGTGCCCGGCTGCTTCATTGGCGGCGGAGAGAAACTCGCGATCGTAGGCCTTGGTGCTGAAAACGGCAACGTTCATCTTGTCTCCCGCTGGTTCTGCATCGGCAAACCGCTCCGTGCGGCGCGCGTCGAGGCATTGTACGCACCGGGGTACAGGGCGAAAACCGGCCATTTCCCCGAACGCGGCCTTCCGCTGAGGCTTCCTGCGTTTGCATCAGCCCTGCCCGTCAAGACATGCGTGACGGAGCACTTGCCTGGCTCACCACCTCTTGCAGGTAGTCGATCAATTCCCGCTCGAACCGTTCGGTCGCGAACCGTTCGGCCTGGCGGCGCGCCAGGCGCGAATCGCAGCATTGACGATTCGCCTCGAATTGCTCGATCGCGCCGCAGAGCGAGTCGGCCGTTTGCCGAGAGAAAAACAGTCCCGTTCCCCGCCGATCCCCCGCGGCCGACAACACCGTTTCCGTGACGCCCCCTTGACCGAAGGCGATGACCGGCGCTCCGCAGGCCTGGGCTTCCACGGGAACGATCCCGAAGTCTTCGTGTCCGGGGAACAACAAGGCGGAACAGCGGCGGAAATGATCGCGGATCTGCTCGTCGGAGAGCCAGCCGGTCAGTTCAACCGTTCGTCCCGCTAGCCGGCCCAGCCGCGCGCGTTCCGGGCCGGCTCCAATCACCACCAGCCGTCTGCCGAGCCGATTGCAGGCCTCGATTGCCAGATCGATCCGCTTATAGGGCACCAGGGCGGAAACGCAGAGATAGTAGTCGTCGCGACCAACCTCCGCGGGCCGATAAAACTCCGTGTCGACCGGCGGGTAAACGACCCGGCTGGTGCGGCCGTAGCTGTCGGCGATTCTGGCCGCAACCGTCCGGCTGACCGCGACGAAATGCGTTACCCGCCGACTCGTCTGGAGATCCCACTGCTGAAGCCAATCCAGAAGCAAACCACGGGCAGCGTTGATGGGAGCCTGCGAGATCCGCCCGGAGGCGACGAAGTAATCATCGCGGCGGTGCCAGGCGTATCGCATGGGGGTGAAGCAATAGCAAACGTGCGGCACACCCGGCGGCGGCTTGATGCTCTTGGCGACAGCATGGCTGAAGCTGAGAACCACGTCCACGTCGCCCGGCAGTTCGAATCGTTCCACCGCCGAAGGCATCAGCGGCAAAAGGTAGCGATAGTGTCGGGCGACTCCCGGAAAACGTTGCAGAAAGCTGGTCGTGATTCGCATCCGCTCGATGTCCGCCGACATCCGGCCGCGCGCATGAACCAGCGTAAACAACCGTGCGCTGGGAAAACGGCGACAAAGCACCTCCAGGCACTTTTCGCCCCCACGCATCCCGGTTAGCCAGTCGTGAACAAGAGCAATTTGCACGGGCAGGGGCATCCTAGCTCAGTCTTCTGCCGCAATACAACTCGTTTAACCGCAACGGCCAACGGCCTGCGCGGGATGTGCCGTGACGGGCTTCGTTGCCGCCCCCCGCGCAAGCCGTTGGCCGTTGCGGTTAAACGAGCCGAACAGCCGGATCGTCGCACAGGTTCGCCATCTCGGTCAAGATGGCTTTGCAGCAACCGCTCCGCAGCCCGTTAGCAGCCCGGCAGCTTTCGAGCAGCCGGGCTGCGGGCGCACCATGCACTCTGCGATTTTAGGCAGCATGGGATTGGTAGCAACGGGAGCCGGTGAGACGCTGCGGGCGATTTCGCCAGAAGCGCGCAAGCGTGGGGGTGTCGCTGAGGTGGTCGGCGACGAGCGTCAGCATCGCCTCGATGCCCTGCGACCAGAATTTCTCTGTCCCCTTCATCCGCCGGTTGATTTGCTTGACCGTCTATTCCACGTAACTGCTCGTGATGGGCAGTCCTTGCTTGCGGTACGCGGGATAATCCATCCGCGACCGCTGGTTCCGTAAGTATCCCAGCGACGCGGCG
>JAAYEH010000006.1 GCA_012728855.1 Rhodopirellula sp.
CTGGGTGACGCAGGCCGACGTGATGTTCATCAAGCCCAAGCCGGCATCCGCGGCGCGAAACAACTGATTGCTCCAGGTATTTCGACGCGAGTCATGAATGGCGCCCAGGGCAACCTGGCGCCGATCTATAGCGGCTACTCCGGGGATCCCACGCGAGGACTTGGTTTCTTCAAGTCGATCCTGGGCGACAAGTTCATCGATGCAAACCGTGAGACCGCGGCAACGGCGGACCGCCCGTGGCGCACAGCCTCGCGGCCAGCGGATCGCATTCTTCCAGGTCGGGCGTCTGCGAGAACACCGACGGCAGAAAGTCAAAACGGCGCGAGGCGCAGATGGACCAGCGCTGCTGCTGGCCGATCTGCTGTGTCCGTACAGATGGGCGTTCGTAAGCCTCGCCGATTCCTCCCGCCTATCGGTCCAGGACCTTCTTGACCTCTCGAAAGCTGGGGATGAAAATGACGGGGTACCCACCTGCTTCGGCGTTCCGGAATCGCCCACCGCGCTCCCGCCCGCCCGCGAATCAACTGAGGCACGAATGTCCCATTCGCCCGAACATCATTGTCGGAGGACGCGAGAGCCTGGGTGGCTTCAGGATCTTCGTCGCCGACCAGCACTGCTGACTTGCCGCCGCAATTCCGCGGCGGTCTTGCCGCTCAAACGTTACCCATTGAAGAAGTGAAGAGTTTCTGGCTGCCGGGCTGCCGGGGCACTGACTCTCCGTGACACGAACCATTCCTGCATGATCGATCACCGATAGTCACGTAGGCAGCGACACAATCGATAGGAGATGTGCAATGAGTGTTCTGGAATTAAGCTCGATCATCCGACGTGGACTTCGCAGAGGCGTGGCTGTCGTGTTGGCGCTAATCGTTTGGGGCCCGCTTGGCATGCGCAACGAGGTTGCCGCAGCCTCGCATGCAACCGGGCCAAACCTGATCCAGCAGGAGAACGCCCTCGAAGGCGCGACCGATTGGCAACTCACGCGGACCCGTGTCGACAAGCCCGACGGCTGCCGTTGCACGGCCATCGAAGGCTACTGCTCCAAGCAAAGCGTTGCGGCGGGCGAGAAACTGCAGATCATGGTCTCGACCCAGCCGACTTCTCAATTCCAGATCGAGATCTTCCGAACGGGCTACTACGGCGGTCGCGGGGCGCGCCTCATGAAGAAACTCGGGCCTTTGGCAGGCAAACCGCAACCCACGCCGCAGCCCAACGAGCGGACTTTGCACGAGTGCCGTTGGGAACCGTCGGCTGACTTGACGATTCCGGCCGAATGGGTCAGCGGCGTCTACCTGGGACGGCTCACGACGCTGCCGGAAACGGACGACCAGCCGTACTGGCAAAGCTACGTCGTGTTCATCGTCCGCGACGACCGGCCGGCCGGCATTCTCTTTCAGTGCAGCGATAACACGTGGCAAGCCTACAACGGCTGGCCGTACAAATCGTCGGTTTACACGCATCCCAAGGGCGGCCAAGGCCCCTGGGCCGACGTGAGCTTCGATCGGCCCTACGGCCGCGAAGCCCAGTATTCCGGAATCGTCAACGATCCGCTCTCGATCGGCTCCGGCGCATGGCTGACGTTCGAGTTTCCCTTGGCGTACTGGCTGGAGCAGCAGGGATGCGACGTGAGCTACTGCTCGAACAGCGACATGATTACGCCCGACCGCGGGCTGAAGTGCAAGGCGTTTCTCAGTGTGGGCCATGACGAGTACTGGGACATCCGTCAGTACCACAGCGCGGTGAAGATGCGCGATGCGGGCGTGAACTTGCTGTTCCTCTCGGGCAACGCCGTGTGTTGGGTCAGTCCCTTCAAGCCGAGCAGCGACGGGCGGCCCAACCGGGTCACCTTCCGCGGCGGCCCGTATGGCGGATCGAACCAGTGGATTGAGGCCCGCATCCAGAAACATGGCCCATTTCCTGAACGCGGGCCCGACGAAGGCTACCTGATGGGCGCCCGCAACTCCAGCCCGATCAACGGCGGCGGCGACTGGATCTGCGTCAAGCCGGAGCACTGGATCTTTGCGGGCACCGGCATGAAGAAGGGCGACCACGTGCCGGGGCTCGTCGGTTGGGAGTACCACGGCGACCCGCCCACCGACCTGCCCGGCCTGGAGATCGTCGGCCAAGGCACGGCCTTTCAGGGAGGCGTGAAGCCTTCGCCGTGGACGGCCACCATCTACCCTGGCCCGAAAGGGAACTTCGTCTTCAACGCTGCGACGATCTTCTGGTGCCAGGGTCTGAGCATGCCGCCCGGCCACACGCTGCCCTGGTCGCACTGGAGCCGACCGCACGGCCCCGATCCTCGCGTGCAGCGAATCACCCGCAACCTGTTCGAACGAGCCGGCTGCCTGCCCTGATGTTTTGACCGCCATTTTTTGAGCCCCTTCTCGAGAACAGGAGAAGCCATGAGTCCGGTTGCCTTTCCCGCGGCCCCGATCCATTTCTGGCTGGCAAGCCTGGTGGTGGCGTCTTCGGCGTCGTTGTTTGCCGCCGAGCAAGCCAAGAAGCCCTGGTCCAAAAGCGAGCGTTTTGAGAAGGCGATCCTCGCCTTTGAGACCGCCGACAAGACCAGGCCGTCGCCGCCCAATGCGATTCTCTTCACCGGCGCCTCGAATATCGTGGGCTGGAAGACGCTGGCCGAGGACTTTCCGGGGCTGGTGGTGATCATCAAGCCTTGAGACGCACTTATAGGAGAAAGGGAAATGATTCACTCAATCTGGTCGACCCCACACTTGACTTCCTGCAAATCCATGACACGTTGCACGATTCTGGCAATATTCCTGCTCGCGTCTATCACGGCCACCTGCGGCGCCCAAGGGGGTAGCCCCGCCTTCGAAGCCCGGCAGTCTGCCCGAGCGGCCCAAAACAAGCTCGACTGGCAAATCTCCGTAGCCGCCTACACCTTCCGCAAGTTCACGTTCTTCGAGACTGTCGACATGGTCGCCCAATTGGGACTCGATCGGATCGAGGGATTCAGCTTCCAGAAGATCAGCCAGGAGAGTCCGACCCCCCTGAATCCGCTCACGATGTCTGATGAGCAGTTCGAGAAGGTTCTTCGGAAGCTCCGCGAGTCGCGAGTGAGACTGATCGCGCTTTACTACGGGCGATTTCCTGCCGACGAGGCTACGTGTCAGACGGTGTTTGAGAAGAGCAAGAAACTGGGGGTCAAGTATTTCGTGAGCGAACCGGATCCCAGCCTGTTGCCAATGCTCGACAAGTTGGGCCAGCAATACGGAATGATCGTCGGCCTGCATGGTCACGACAAGAAGAGTTCCCCCGACACCTGGCATCCCGCACTGGTCGCCAAGCACTGCCAGGCCTTCTCATCCGCGGTCGGAGCGTTCAGCGATACAGGCCACTGGATCCGCTCGGAACTCGATCCTTCCGACGGAGTCGCGATATTGAAGGACCGGATCGTCGGCTTCGAAATTCATGATCTGGACGCCTTCAACGCCTCGGGACGCGGCGTACCGCTGGGCAGCGGCGTCGGCAACCTGCCTGAGATGCTGGAGACACTGGCCAGGGTCAAGAAGGGGCCCGTTCTGTTGAGCATCGAATGCCATTCCGATCCGGACAATCCTGTCGATGGCGTGAAGAAGTCCCTGGAATTCCTGGATGCCCAGGCGATGCGTCTGGCGAAGCTTGCGCCGTAAGGGCCCACACGAGGGCTGTGTGTTCGTTCGCCGTCCACGGGACAGGTCTGAAAACCGATTCCTGATCGTCAACTTCGAAATGAAAGAGATCCTGCCATGAGCACGCCGATCAGATTTCCGACCACTGGCCGGGGATCGGAACCGGGTATCGGCCTTGCGCGTCGGGCAGGAGCGGAGGAGCTGTATCGTCGTTCATCTTCTCGATGTTCGGGCAGAACTCGAAGTTGGAGGCCAACGCCTCATTCCAAGTGACGACCCGCCCGGTGTGTACGGCGGCCCGGCCCAGGATGGCGGCCAGGTTCGATAGGCCGGCCCGTTTCGTTTCGTTGTGCGGCTCATCCTTGCGGATGGCAGCAAGCAGCACGTCCCACTCGGCTTGCCAGGAGGTGATCTTCTCGGGCGACGCCCGCCACATGATGTCGTCGCGCTGGGGACGATGGTCGTGCGAGTATTGGTACTGCATGGTTGCGTCGTCGTAGCGAGCGCTCACCTTGACCGGCGTGCAGCGTTGGTCCTTGTAGATGTGGCACGTGCCGGCATGGATATCGCCGGAGAATTGTGCCGCACACTTCGTGCCGTGGATGAACGTGTTGAACTCCTCGTAGCACCTGGGAATATAGCGCACCACGTCGTAGGCCTTGCTCCCGTCGGCGAACGTCCATTCGACGGAGAACGAGTCGAGGTTCTGGCCGCGGTCTAGGTTGTTGGCCGCCCGGCCGCCCACGCCGTGCGCCGAGACCGGCCAGCCATCCTTGATCCAGCAGATTTCGTCGATCTGGTGAATGTTCGCCTCGGCAAATCGGCCGCCGGCGACCCAGAGGATA
>JAAYEH010000047.1 GCA_012728855.1 Rhodopirellula sp.
AGTCGCCCGCACGCGTGCGGGCGTGGATTGAAACCTACCCCGCTGTCGGTCGCGCCGCTGGAATTGCCGTCGCCCGCACGCGTGCGGGCGTGGATTGAAACCCCGGCCACGGATGGTCTGGGCGTCGTGGATGGGCGTCGCCCGCACGCGTGCGGGCGTGGATTGAAACATCTCGCTCTCCTAGTGATTGTTCTCTCGGTCTTGTCGCCCGCACGCGTGCGGGCGTGGATTGAAACAAACTGGCGGATCATCAATTCGCCGTTGCTCCTGAGTCGCCCGCACGCGTGCGGGCGTGGATTGAAACCACGTCGCCCCAGTCGCTATCACGGAACTCTCCGCGTCGCCCGTGAGAGCGATCAGGATCATCGCCATACGATGGTTCGAGATAATCGATGGACTGCTGTGAACTTGATGGATCAAGGAAGTACCGGTGGCCTCTTCTCTGTTGCGTTGTGGTGGCGCTGGCCGGTTTTCGACGCCAGGGTGTTCCCTTGTTTCTGTATAGGATGGAATGGGAACGATCTCCTCATCGCAAAGATCGCGAAAGGGCGAAAGAGCGAAAACGCGAGGTAGTCCGCAATCCTCGGAACGACCCGAGCAATTGGGAATCGTTCATGGACAGGTTCTCGGACCGTCAATCGTCGCTGCCACCGATGCGAGGTCGGACGCGAACGCGAGTGGCCGTCGGCGGGGCAGGGGAGGGGAGGGGGCGGCGCGGGATGGCCGGCTCTCCATCGAACAAGCTCGATTCCGTGATTTCGCGGAGCATGGTGATCTACTTCCTTTTCGCGATTTCGCTCCTTCACGTTTTCTTGATTGCCTTTCGCCTCATCGACTTCCTCGTTGGGACGTTGGAAACGGGAGCCAGTAGATCCAACAGGAGAGAACAGAGGCAACAGAGAGGTCATCTCCGTTATCTCTGTTGACTCCTGTGTAGAGGCTGTCCGGAAATGGGGACTGTACCGATGCGATGTCGGAGGCGAACGTGAGCGGTCGTCGGCGGGGCAGGGGAGGGGGGGCGGCGCGGGTTGGCCGGCTCACCATCGAGCAAGATTGACTCCGTGATTTCGCCGAGCATGGTGATCTACTTCCTTTTCGCGATTTCGCTCCTTCGCGTTTTCTTGGTTGCCTTTCGCCTCATCGAAAAGATCGCGAAAGGGCGAAAGAGCGAAAACGCGAAGAAGTCCGGAATACTCGGAACGACCGGAAAAATAGGGAGTCGTTCTTGGACAGGTTCCTAGACCGTCAATCGTCGCTACCACCGATGCGAGGTCGGAGGCGAACGCGAGCGGTGATCGGCGGGGCAGGGGAGGGGGGGCGGCGCGCGTTGGCCGGATCACCGTCGAGCAAAATCGAAGGGGTCGCGGGTGCGTGGGTGAAACGCGGTGATCTGTCGTGGGACGACTCTGGACGATGACCGATTCCGTTTCCTCATCGCCGGCCGAAGAGGAACCGCAACGCATTGAGATAGCCGATGCGGTGGCGCAAGGCGTCGGGCAACTGCCGGAATTCATCGGTCTCGCGGCGGACCTCGCAGGTCAGGTGCAGCCAGTGTTCGGCTGTCTGGTCGTCTACGAAACGGCCGATGAACTGATGTCCCGGCGTGTCGCTGGCCCAGAGCATGGTGTCCGGGTAGGCTTCGGCGATGGCCTGCATGGCCGCCGCGTGGCGGGTGTAGTCGGCCGGATAACGGTCGCCGCCGCCCGCTACCGCCGCGTGGTTCTGCTGCGCGAGCTTACAGTGGATGTGGAATGCAGAGAAATCGACGAAGCAGTTGGCCAGCTCGTCGGCCTGCTCCAGGGCGCGGCGGTCGAAGCGGCAGGTGTGGGCCAGGGCGAAACGGACGTCGGGTCGCGATCGGACAACGTCGAGGATCTCGAAGACGTTCGCCCAGGGGTCGCCGGGAATCACCGCCGTGTGCAAGGTGATCGGCAGATCGTGGCGGGCGGCGAAATCCAACAGGCAGCGGCCGCCCCGCAACAGCTCGGAAATCGGCGATTGCAAGTAACTGGTTGCCGTCTTCAGCCCAAAAACCGGATACCGCTCGACCAGCGACTCCAGCGCCGCAACCTGGCCCTGCGGCTCGCGACCGGGGTCGAAAAACGCAAATGGGAGGAGCCGCTCGCCCATGCCAGGCATCGCCTCGTAGATCTCCTGGCAGAGCCGCTCGTTCTCGAATCCGTACGGGACGGGAGACAGGTTGCCGGGGCAACGGACAAAACGGCTTTGCACGAAATCGGGAAGGGAGAAATAGGCGGTGTAGACCAAGGGGAAGCACACCGCGAAATCGACACCGGTCACGTCCATGCGCAAAACGAAGTCTTCGGCCGTCATCGCGTAGGGGTAATTGCCGCTGTAGAAGGCCGCCGCATCGGCGCCGACGTGGGCGTGGGCGTCGATCAGCGCGGGCTCGGCGAGAAGCCTGTCGATCATCCGGGATTTGGCGGCATGTGGCATGATTCGGCTCCGGCGGGGAGGAAGGGGACAGGTCCATGTTTTCGGCTATTGTCTTGGTTGCCGAAATGCGTCGAATCGCCGAAAAATGGACCAGTCCCCGATCGTGTGGAGTCAATATCCGATATCGCTGCGAGGTTCGATGTCGCGCGCGGCGCTTTCCGAAACCCATACGTCGGTCCGCAACGTCTGCAGGATCGAGGCCGGCAGGCGCGGAGTGACCGGGCCGTGCAGCACGAGTCGCGTCATCATCCGTTGCCACGACACCGGAGAGCCGCCCAGGCTGATGGCGTGCAGGTCGATGCGGTGCCTGGCGCGAATGACCTCGGCCGGCCCGATCGTCGCGGCTTTGGGCGGCACGGCGCAGAGATCGCCGCTGGCCCCGAAGCTGCCGTGCAGGGAGTTTTGCGCAATGGTGAAAGGGCTGAGCGTGCAGACGCGCGGCCCCATCTCCCTCCATTGCTCGAGCGTGCCGGAGAATTCCGGCGCGTCGGGCTCGATGAAGGCCAGGTGGCCGGTCCATCCCGGCCCGCTGTAGCAGATGTCCGCCCCGCCCAGATCGGCAATCATCTTGCCGTAGTCGTCGATGTTGTCGTCGGTCGGCCCCAGGATCTGGCGCTCCGGCGGGCGAAGCGCCGGGTCGATCTCGCGCCAGAAGTACTTCTTGAAGGCATACATGAACCCGGCCTCCCACGTCTCCGGGGCAATGCGGCCGGTTTCGTTGGCGTATTCGTCCATGTTGAACGTCCAGAGATTGCGGCAGTCGACGCGGAACCGATTGATGAGATGCGTTACCTTGCTGTAGGCGGGCCAGGGATTGGGGACGATCATCACCAGCCTTCGCCCCTCGTCGGCCGCCGACTTGATGCGGTAGAACATGTCGGCGATCCAGAGGAATTCGACGTCCGCATCGGGAACGATCCGGATACGGAAGTCGGGATTCCAGTGCCTGGTGATCTCGTCTCTGCCGATCTGACGTACACGCCGCACCTCCTCCATGTCGCGGAACGGAACGAAGGGCGCCGGGCTGAACTCAAACGTCATCATCTCGCCTCCTGCCGAACAGGCTCTCACAGAACATTGACGTCATAGCATACTGGATTCCGCTATGTGAATCTATCCGTGTGCAAAGGCTCTCAATCCCATACGCATACGAGACTCAAACGACATCTTTGCCGCCAAAACACATCGGTCGGCAGGAAAATGGACCCGTCCGCGAGCCGCCCCTGAACGGTTACACGCAGCGTTTGTCGTTGCCAAACATCTTCCCACCGGTCCCCACCAGGATAGCCCCTGTGGCGGCGCGCGGCGGGCCGCGGCGCTCACCCGTCTAAGGGGGACAGATCCGTGGCTGCCGCCGCCGGTCACCACTGCCCCGAAGGCGTCCGCCGGCAGGAAAACTGCCCCGCGATCGGACCGCCTCGGCGGCTTGCCGCGCGCCGAACAGCAGCCCGGCTGCTCGTAGCAGCCGGGCTGCTTGCGTGCCGCGTGAACGATCGATGTTCAACCGCCGATGAGACGGTCGCCGACAGCACCGGACCGACCGAGCCGGAACGCGGCGACGGAGGCGTTTTGCCAACGTCGGGAAGTGGCGGAAACGCCACGGCCAAGAGCCCGGTCGGCGGCAGCGGCCGGCCAGATCCAACGTCCGATAATGTTTCTTATGTTCGGTCAGAAACACCAAAAACCCCGGGAATTCGAGGAAGCGGCCCGGGCAGCTTCCGGCCCTCGTCCGCCGTGGCCGAGGTGTTTTCGCTCGCCGGCAGAACGCCGGTCAGCGGCGCCCAGCGGTCCGCGCTGAGCGGCACGTCCGGCAGAGAATCCGACGGCGCCGCCGGGTCGAGTCTCCGGTCCAATTCGTCGATGTACTTGCCCAGAACATTGCGGATCTCCTCGGGCATCACCGGCGTCGCCCGCTGCACCAGCAGAGAGATGTAATAGCCGCTGCGAGTCTGAAGAACGGCCTGCCGCCCCGTCTCGGAAAGCGTCACCGCGAAGAAGGTGATTACCACACAAAGGAGTACACCTTTGGCCAGGCCAAAAAGGGCCCCCATCTGGCGGTCAAACTCGCGAAGCCGCACCCGGTCAATCACGCCCGCGACGACCCGAAACACCAGCCAGATCGCCGCCGACGTGGCAGCGTAGAGCAACAGCATCGCCACGAAGCGATTCCACGGCTCCTGCCGGCTGATGTAAGGCGCCAGTTCGCCACTGAACTGCGCGGCAACCATGAAACTCACCACGAGCGATGCCAGCGATGCGAGCTGCCAGGCCATGCCCTTCCATGCGCCGAACAAGGCGGTGAGAACGACGATGGCGGCCATGAAGATGTCGTAGGTCATTGGTTATTTGTCATTTGTCATTTGTCATTGGAAGCCCTGACACAACGGAGACTGGCTCCCGGGCAGTGCCAAAGACCCCGGAAACTGCAGCAAGGCAAGGGTGCCTGTTCACGTCTTGTTAGGACTGCTTGGGCGGTGGTCATCGGGCGGTGAGTATACCGGGGCCGGTGGGTGTCGCGAAGAGCAGTGAAAACTGGCTGGTGCCGAGTAGGAAAGAGAGGGCGTTTGGGAAACGTGAGAGGAACTGGTGACTGGCAACTGGCCTTGGTCGGCGGGAAGAGTTCGGGTACAAGTGCGGGGCGGCGAAAACCCTAGTGGATGCGATGCCAGCAGCCGGGCTGCCTGCAAAAGACACTCAGGATCGAGGGCGAGTGAGCGATGGCCGACTTCAAGACCCATATTACCGTGAGCACCTTGGCGGGAATCGGCTACGGCGCCGGGGCACATTTCGCGTACGACGTGCCGATGACGACATGTATTCTGGCCGGCGGGCTGTGCAGCGTTTCAGGGATGTTGCCCGATGTGGACAGCAATTCGGGAGTGCCGCTGCGTGAAAGCCTGGCCTTCGCGGCGGCGGTTGTTTCGATGATGATGGTGGATCGATTCCAGCAACTCGGCCTCTCGGCCGAGATGATCGTGCTGGCCGGCGGGGCCGTGTACCTTGCCGTTCGATTCGGGTTCGGCGAGTTCTTGCGGCGTTACACGGTGCATCGAGGGATGTTCCATAGCATCCCGGCGGCAATCGTCGCGGGCGAGCTGGCGTTTCTGCTGGCCTCCGGCGACGTGGCGATGCGGAGCTACAAGGCGGGCGCCGTGGCGGCGGGCTATTTGGTCCACTTGCTGCTCGACGAGTTTTTCAGCGTGGAGTGGTATCACGGGCGGATGCGATTCAAGAAGTCGTTCGGAACCGCGCTGAAGATGTTCGGGGGTGACTGGGGGCCCAACCTGTCGACCTATGCCAAGCTGGTTCTGTTCACCTGGCTGGTGCTGAACGAGCCGGGCTGGATGGAGCGGTATCAGCAGCAACAACCGCCCGAGGCTCAACAGATCGCCGAGCAGGGAATCGAGGCGTTCGCGCCGTCGTCTCAGCCGGCGGCCGACGCAGCGTGGCCTGATGTCAGCGGCGAGGATCTGACCGTCGGCTTCGCTCCCAATCGCGCGTATCCAACATCAGAGTTACCGGACCGTCGTTGACCAATTCCACTTCCATGTGTTGCTGGAATCGTCCGGTGGCGACCGGGATGCCGCGCTCGGCGACCGCGTCGACAAAGATACGGTAGAGGCGCTCGGCTTCGCCGGGCGGCGCCGCGGCGGTGAAACTGGGCCGCCGCCCCTTGCGGCAATCTCCCAGCAGAGTGAACTGGCTGACCACGAGCATCTCGCCGGTCACATCGGCGAGCGCCAGATTCATCTTGCCTTGCGCGTCGTCGAAAATCCGCAGGCCGACGATCTTGTCGGCTAACATGCGGGCAGCGGCTTCGTCGTCGCCGAGGGCCACTCCCAGCAAGACGGTCATGCCGACGCCGATCTCGCCGGTGGCGTCTCCAGCGACGGTGACTCGTGCATGGCTGACGCGTTGGATGCAGGCGCGCATGATTCGGATCGCATGGGTTGCGGAAAACTGCCTTGTACACGGCTACCTGGAGAACGATAGCCGATCCGATTGTGGGCAACAAGCCCGTAGCGAAAACGGCGCGCGAGCAGTAGAATGGTCATGGTTCGGAGCAAGGTTCCACCCGGTGGGTTCTGCTTGCCGAGCAGAACCTGTGTAGCAGGATTCCGCTCGGCAAGTGGAACCTACTTAAGAGATTCGAATTATGAAGAGCAATCAACCAACCGTAGCGCTGACGATGGGCGATCCGGCGGGCGTAGGGCCCGAGATCATCGCCGGCGCTTGGCAGCGTTCGGGTTTTCTTGACGTGAGCAGGCCTGTCGTGCTGGGCCATCCGGAGATTCTGCGGCGGGCCGTGCGGCTCTGCCAAGGGCATGCGGAGGTCGTCGAAATCGACCGCGTGGCAAAGGCATCGCCCAGCGAACGCGTCATCCCCTGTCTTCGCTGCGGCAGTGACGACGCCTTGGAGGTGGAAGCGGGGAGAATCGACGCGCGTTCGGGCGAGGCGGCTTACGAAGCGGTGGTCGCCGCCGCACGGCTCGCGCTCGCCGGCGAAGTGGACGCGATCACGACGGCCCCCTTGCACAAGGAAGCGCTCCACCTTGCCGGCCACCACTATCCCGGCCACACCGAACTGCTGGCGGAGTTGTGCGGGGTGGACGACTTCGCCATGATGCTCTATCTCGGGGCGGGCGATCCGATCGCGTCGAGCGGCGGGCTGGCGGTGGTCCACGTGACGCTTCACACCGCGCTGGCGAACGTGTTTGCGGAACTTACCGCAGACGCCGTGCTGGCGAAGGCCCGGCTCGCCGATCGATTCATGAACAGGCTGAACGGCACGCGCCCACGGATCGGCGTCTGCTCGCTCAACCCGCACGGCGGCGAGGGATGCCTCTTCGGAACCGAGGAGCAGACGATCATACGGCCGGCTGTCGAGCGCGGCCGCGCGGAGGGAATTGCCTTGGAAGGTCCGATGCCGGCCGATACGCTCATGGTCCAAGCACGCGACGGCAAGTACGACGCGATCGTGGCCATGTATCACGACCAGGGGCATATCGCGTTGAAACTGCTCGGTATGCATCGGGCGGTGAACGTAACGCTCGGCCTGCCGATCATCCGCACCAGCGTCGCTCACGGCACCGCTTTCGATATCGCCTGGCAAGGGAAGGCGGAAGTTAACAGTATGGTGGAGGCAGTGAGGGTTGCGGCGAGGATTGCGGGTTAGTCATTTGTCATTTGCCATTCGTTATTTGTTATTGGTGGTCTAGTTCATGGTCCCCTGCCCTGCCCCGGATGTTTGTTGGATGTATTTGATTCGCCATGGCGCAACGAGGAATAATCGCGAGCGGCCCCCGAGATTGCAGGGTCGCCGCCTCGATGCGGAACTGTCGCCGGAAGGTCTCGAAGAGGCGCGGAGAACCGCCGCTGTCTTGGCCCCCTGCCCTCTCGACGCTGTCTACTCCAGCCCATTGCTGCGGGCTCGCCAGACGGCAGAACCGATGGCCGTGCCGCGGGGGCTGGATGTTCAGATCGTTGAGGAATTGGTCGAAGTCGACGTGGGCCGGTGGGAAGGCATGAGGTGGAATGAGGTGGAAAGAGAGTTTCCGGAGGAATACCGGGGATTTATCAGGGACGCGGGAGCCTGTCCGTATTTTGGCGGGGAGACATTAGAGCAGGTTCGCGGTCGGGTTGTGCCTCGGCTAAGAAAACTGCTGGAGGACAATCTTGGCCGTACCATCGCGGTCGTCGCCCATAATGTGGTCAATCGGACGTATCTGGCCGACTTGATGGGATTGTCGCTGGCTCGGTATCGCGAGATGCCGCAGGACAACTGCGGCGTGAACGTGCTGCGCTATCGAGATGGGCGGACGAGCATCGTCACCATCAACAGTGTCTTTCATCTCGATGGGTAACGTCACTCCTCCAGTCCGAGTTGCTTGAGAAAGTCGCCGGTCTGATCGATACAGTCGAGGTTGCCTGGGTTGTAGAAGAAGCGGCTGGGATCGATGGGCACGTTCACGTTGAGCTGGATCAACTCGATAACGACAATCGGCTGCTGTGCCCCCCTGCCCTGCCCCGCCTGCTCCGATGAACTGCGGTAGTATTCGATCCGGTGCGGAAAGAGATCGTCGGCGGCCAGATAGAGAACGACGGCCTGCGGCAGCGGCGGCGGCAACTCCGCGAGGTTGACCGGCTTGCCCGCGGCAATGTCATCCTTTCGATCCGGCAGCAACTCGGCCATTCTCTCCCGTTTCCACTGCCCGCGAACTCTCCAAACCGGAAGCTGAACCGCCGAGGGAGACTCACTCAGCGCAGTGCTATCCAACTTCGCCTGCTCCACCGTGGGGAAATCGAAATTGACGTAGAGCCCACGAAGCAGTTTGGGCAGACCACCGAGACCGGGCCACTGCTCCACGGTCTCGATGCGGCCAAGCTGGTCGACTTCCTCCAACGCCCGCAACACTCGATCGATGTCGATACGAGTGAGCGTCCCCTCCTCGTGGAGTCGTTGGTACCGCCACAGATATTGCCCGTCGCAAACTTCCAAGAGCGTGCTGGTTTCCTCGCCGAGGCGGATTTTTGACTCCAATCGGAATCGCAGGTTACCGCCCGTCCGCTGTTCAAGGTATGTACCTGCCCCCACCATCTCTTTCCCGAAAAGGTTCACTTGCTGCCGAATGCGAGCAGAAATGGTGGCCCGCGATTCCAGGAGCCGGACAGCATTCTGCACCAATTCTGCCCCAGAGATAGAAACCACACCAGCCGGATGGGTGGTTTGATTTCGGTTCTGAACAGGCTGGCGTTGCGCGAGAACCGCCACTTCAGGCAGTGCCATACCAATAAGAATAGCGAGCTGCGCGATCGAACCTCTTATACGCATTGGGCGGGTTCTAGCGGATTTGCCAAAGAATCGTGATGTGACAGGCCGACCATAAGACCTCAGAGGGAAGTCCTGCGCAGCGGAGCGTTAGCCCCGACTGCTCCAGGACTCGCCCGCGGAAAGGCTCAAAGGATCTGTCCAGAAACAACTCCGTGATTTGGTTGTCGTGCGGACATTCATTCGCAGGACGCGGAAAGCTTCCCGCCCTGCGACGTCGTTTCTGGCGGGTTACTGAGGGGCCGCGATTTCGGTCGCGGCATTGTAGAGAAGTTCCGAGGAGTGGTCCACCTCAATCACAGTGGGAGACCGACGACAGCAATCGTGGACTGAGGGATCGTCTGCAATTCGACTCTCGCTTGCGTGAGGCCGGTTCCGTTGCTCCGGCCCAATCCACAAGCGGTGGCTAGGGGGGATACGTGATGAGATATGGTATCTGTCTGTTACTGATCGTGTTTACCGTGGCGGGCTGCCACGGACCCATCGGCCCAGTCAACAACCTGCCGCCCGCCGAGCAGATCATGCATCCCGGCCCCGGCGTTGACGGCCCCGGTCCGGGCGTGATGATGTACCAGCCGGCCGTGGCAATGCCTCCGATCGCCTCCCAGGTCGCGTTTATCGGGCCTGAAGGGACGGCCGTGGCGTGGGATGTTGGGGCGCCCGGCGCGTTCGACTCGGAGCCGCTGATCGCTCCGGCTCGATACAACTTCCCGCAAGGCGCCATCTATCGGCTGAAGCTGACCAATATTCCCGGTCGGCCGGGCATCGAGCTGTACCCGACGCTGGAAGTCGGTCCGGCGATGCCGCGGACGACGGCCTTCCTCGCCCACAATGCCATTCCCGTGGCGTTCACCGAGGAGGACTTCGATCAGGTTCTCAGCGGCAACTTCGTCACGAAGGTGATTTATCTTCCGGATCCCGAGTATCAAGAACTGGCCTTGGCCGGCGTGGAGACGCTGGTGAGCACGCGGCTCGATCCGGGCATCGACCCGATCGTGGAAGCGGATCGCCGCGGCTCGATTCTCGGCGTCATCCGGCTCGGCAACAAAGATCTGGAAGTGCCGGGCAATTCTCTGACCGATGGTCAGATGATTCCGGGCGGCCTGCCCGGGATGATGCCGGGGGCTCCTTGCCCGGGTATGCCGTACGGCGGCCCGGCCGCTACGGGCGGCACCATGCCGGCCAACTATGTATCCGGCGTGAACGGTCCTCAGTACGGCATGCCGATCAGCGGCACACCGATCGGACTGGCCGGCCCGCCGCACGTTCCGCTGGGAGGCCCCGCCGGTCTTCAGAAGCACGTGATGCGGAACTGGACTAGTGTCCATGTCCCGCCGCCGACGCAGCGCGTCCGGATTGATGTCAAGCAGGAGCCGGGGATGAGCTATCCGAAGCCGGCCAACCATGCGGTCATCGTTGAGCGGGCGGCCGATCCGCAAACGGGGGTTTATCATCAACCTTTTGCGGAAAAACGGCAACTGATCATGTCGGACGGCGCCGGAGCGACGGTAGGCCAGTGCCCGACGTACTAGTTGTGTGATTGGACGGCACCGTGCCGGTGGGCCGCCGCAACTGGCGCGGCCCACCGGCCGCAAGAGTCCGTGTCTTACACACCTGATCTTGGACTTGGTTTCATGGCAAGCACGTTCCGCTGGAAAAAAGCCGCCCCACTCGCCCTTCGGTTGTGCCGTTGGGGCAGTGGTCCGTTGGCGATGGCTGTCTGTCTCGCAACGGCGGCATGGTCGGCGGCGCAACAGCCCGGTATCCATTACTGGCATCACGGCAACATGCCGCCGGGCGACATCGCAGCCACGCGACTCCAGCGGGGTGGGCCGGTGGCCGGCTACTTCCAGCCCGTCGAACTCGTCGCTCCGTCCGGGGCAACGATCTCGGTGGCGGAAGGTGGGGCGTTCGGCGAGCCGATGGCCGCACCGGTCCGCGTCGGGCTCGCAATTGGGCCGGTCTACCGGATTCGCGTGATGAACATCCCGTTCTACCAGGGTTTGGAAGTCTTCCCGACGATCGAGGTCATCGACCGCTTATATACACCTCGCGGACAGGAAATGCGTTTTCCCATCCGCGTGGAACTGACGCAGGAAGACCTGGCGCTGGCGCTGGACGGCAAGTTCGTCACCCGCGTGATCTACTTGGAAGACCCTGAAAAAGCGTTGCCGGTAGCCCAAGCGGATCAGGAGCAAAGTTGGTTTGAAGCGGGGCCGGGGAGAGATCCGTTGGCAATTGCCGATCAGCTCGGCAGGCCGGTGGCGATCCTGCGAATGGGAGCACGGCTGCCAACCGGGACGGAAGACTTCGATCCGGGATTCTTGTTTGGCTGCCCGGCATTGGTCAAGTTCCCGCCTCCGACGAAGCTGCTGGGGCCGCCTCCTCGGCAAGCATTGCCGCTTGAATCGGATCAGCCGCCGCCCTCGGAGCCGGTTCCATCCCAGTCGGCAAAAGCCAATCGCCCCGGCGACCGCCTGGCCGCGCTGCCGTGGAACACCCAATGACCTCGTGCTGCCGGAGCTTACCGCCCATGCGAAAACGCGTTGCCCATCATGCGACCGTCGAACTGTGGCCGCGGATCGGCCGGACCGCGGCGATGGCGTTAAGCGTGCTGATCTTGTGTTCCTGTCGTGGGCCCGCCGGCCCGACGGCGGTTTCCGGACCGGCGCCCCCCTGCCCTGCCCCGGGGTTTGATACTTCGGCCGACGCCTATGCCATGGCGCCGCCTGCCTACGTACCTGCGGGCCCGCCGGGCATGGAGATGGGTGTGCCTTTGCCCTACGCGCCCGCCGGCCCGTGGGCGCCGCCCGGCTTAGGCGGCTGTCCGTGGCCGTCGGACGAATACCTTTGCGACGGCGGCGATGCCATGCCGGCCGCGGCAGTCATGCCGGACTGGGAAGTTCGAGGCTTGAACGTCGAAGACACGGTCGCGCATTACGACACCGTGGACGGGCAAACCGTGGTGGAGCCGTCGAACCGGGTCTGTGTTTACAGTCCGCGATTCCGCGCGGTTCGACAGGTGGTCGGTGTGCAGCAGAACAAGCAGGCCGACCGGTCGATCGGAATGTACATTCCCGAGAAGCTTGCCGGCCATCAGGACGTGGCCATCGCCGGCACCAGCACGCAACAACTCCAGGCCGAGCGGCAGGTGAGCCAGGCGGGACCGGTGGCGTTTCGCATGAGGCAAGGCGACGGGGCGATCTCCACGGCCATCGGGCCGGTGGAATTCCACAACAAGTTCCAACCCTACGAGGATTTCAGCGCGATCCGCAGCGGTTTGATCGAGATGGCGGAAATGCCATTCTTGGCCGAGAGCACGACGGCGGCGATTGTCTGGTCCAACAACCAGGCGGTGCAGATCATGCTGGACAAGCAACGTGCGACCGTCGCGGTCGACGTCGATCAGGTCGCGTCGGTCTACACGATCGACGAGCCGCCGGCTCGTCCGAAGTTGCGCGTGATCAAAGTCGCCTCCACGCAGTTTGCCGAACCGGGCGATATGGTCGATTTCACGATCCGATTCGACAACATCGGCAACCAACCGATCGGCAACGTGACGATCATGGACAATCTCACCACGCGGCTCGAGTATGTTCCCGATACGGCGCAGAGCAGCATCGCGGCGGAATTCTCCGCGCAACCGAACGAAGTGGGTTCGCTGGTGCTGCGATGGGAAGTGACCGACCCGATGAAGCCGAACGACGGCGGGATCGTGCGGTTCCGATGCCGCGTGCGGTAGGTGGAGAGTTGAGAGTTGAGAGCCAGGCAAGCCGATTGGCCCTGGCTCCTCTGCATCGGCAAAAAAGACTCCCGACCCCCTCGGAACCGCCGCCCCTGGTAAATTCGACACTTGTTTTTTCGCCGGTGCTTTGTTATCCGCGGCCGATACGGAACGGCACTCACAAAGCGCCTGTGGGGCAGGTTCGCAACCGGCCCGTTCTTCGCGCCGATCGCCTTACCAGCGGATCAGCCCGGCGGCGATGGCGGCGTCGTGAAGGAACTTCACGCCGAATCCGAGTAAGACGACTCCGCAAACCGCGGAAATCGCCTTCTGGCTGCTGCCGCCGAACCTCTCGGTTCCCGTATGACCGGCAAGGGACAACATCTCCAGCCAGCCAAGATCGCAGAGCCAGTGGACGATCGCAAAGAGCGCCAGAGCCCCGATGCCGAAACTCAAGGCATCGGAGGTCAACGCCAATCCCACCGTGGCCCACCAGACCAGGAAGTAGGGATTGGCTCCCGTCAGGACGATTCCCGTGACAAACGGGCGGCGATGGACGTGGCCATCGAGACCGGCGTCGGCGGAGCGAAGACTAAGGAGGAGTTGAACTCCCATCCAAGTCAGAAAAGCACCGCCCGCGAAACCAATCGCGGTCCGGACAGCCGGTGACTGGAGTAGCGTGCCGAGGCCCGCAACCAGGAGGAGAATCAGCGGGATTTCGACGACGGCATGTCCCAGCGCGATCATCGCGCCGGCGTGGCGAGACCGAGATCCCGCCGCCAAAGTCGCCGCCGTGATCGGCCCGGGCGCCATGACGCCGGAAAGGGAAATTGCCACAGCCGTGAAAAGGAATGCCAGCATTCTTTCTATCGTAATGGCCAAAACCGATCCGGCAAGGGAGTTGGCCTTGACCGGTTGTCGGCCCCCGGCCTAAATTTCAACCACCCGGCGAGATGTCGTTTGGATACGCGAGCCGTCGTTTAACCGTAGGGCCAACGGCCCGCGCGCGGCCGCAATCGGAGCCCGTCGTGGCAAATCCCGCGCGGGCCGTTGGCCCTGCGGTTAAACGATGGCGCGGTCGATTGATATCGTGGCGGGTTGTTGCTGCATTTGCCCCCCCCCTGCCCTGCCCCGCTGGAAACTCGCGTCGTGATTGAGCAGCCTGCCACGGTTGAAGAATACTGCTGTCCGGGCGAATCCCACCCGATCAGTCGAGCGCTTCACCTCGGTCGGCTCGCTCGCTTCTACCCGCCGTGCCGTCGGTGCCGGCACCGTAGCGATACCGGATCACTTTCCGCGCGGCAGTTGCAACGTTTCCGGCAAAGCGAGCGTTGCGCCCCCCCCTGCCCTGCCGTTGGCTCGGAGGCCACGACGGGAGTAATCTGGAACCAGGTGACACCCGCTTTGGTGCATTCGCTGGCTACGGCCTTTGGGCTTTGGCTGCGAGAGCGATGCCCGGCCGATGCTCCGCCCAGCGTCTTGGTCGCGGCCGATGGCCGTGCGATCGCGACCGAGTTTGTCGCGGCGGTGGGTGAGGGACTGCGTTGGACGGGCTGCCATTGTGTCGACACGGGCTCTGCCACGGCGCCTACAACCGCAGCGGCAGTGAGCCAACTGAATTGCGACGGCGGTATCCTGGTCGGAAACCCGACCGGACGCACGGCCACGGCCGGGATCCGACTTTGGGGGTCCGGCGGTGTGCCTCTCTCGTCGCCCGGCTCGCTGGACGCGGTTCGCGACCTCCAGGCAAACCGCCCGAGCCGGCCGGCAAGACGTTACGGTTCGGCAAAACGACTCTCGGTAGCCGGAATGTACCTGGAATCGCTTCGCGAACACTACCACGCGTTGAGGCCGCTACGGTTCGCCATCCGCTGCACGACCCCGGCGATGCTCTGGTTGGTAGACGACCTCATTGGTCGAACGGCCTGCCAGTCGATCGTCTGCACGGGCCATGCCTTAGGCCGAACCGTTATTGACGCCGGGGCCCATTTCGGCGTCAACTTGGAGGAGGACGGCGAACGATGCCGGGTCGTCGACGAGCAGAGACGGGACGTCGAACCATTGAGAATTGCAGCGCTGGTGGCACATGAGTTGGCCGCCGACCTCCCCTGCCGGATACTCGATACGGCCAGTCGCGAGGAAACGTACCAGCATCTACGCGTGAGCCCAATGGCGATGGCGGCCGACCACGAGGGACGTTTCTGGTATCGCCGGGGAGAAAACCATTGGGCGCCCGACGGGCTGATCACTCTCAGTCTGCTGTTGCGGCATCTGAGTCGCAGCGACCGGCCGCTGTCCGAACTACTCGTCTGACGCCCGCCGCCACCCGCGACCCCTTGGAGTGCGCACTCTCCTTCCTTTTCTTTCCGGGCACGGTGGCATTTCCCTCACCTCCCCTCCCCTGCCCCGCCGGGTCTCGACGAGCGAATCTTGCCGAACTAAAATAGGGGCTCGTTTTCGCATTCTATCAACACTGTCCGGATAGATTCCATGCCCGCTCATTGGATTGCCGATCGCACCAAATGCTTTGATAGTTCCGGAATTCGCAAGGTTTTTGATCTGGGGGCGAAGCTGAAAGACCCGATCAATCTCTCCATCGGTCAGCCCGATTTCGACGTGCCGGAGCCGGTCCGGCAAGCGGCCGTCAACGCGATTCAGAGCGGAAAAAACGGCTACGCGCTGACCCAGGGCTTGCCCGTGCTGCGCGACAAACTGCAAGGGATTGTCGATCATCAGTACCGTCATGCCGATCGCCAGGCATTCGTCGCCTCGGGCACGAGCGGCGCGCTGGTGCTGGCGATGATGGCCCTGGTCGATCCGGGCGACGAGGTGATCGTTTTCGATCCCTATTTCGTGATGTACAACTCCTTGGCGGCCATCGTGGGCGGAAAGGTCGTCTACCTTGAAACCTATCCCGACTTTCGCATCGATCTGGACCGCCTGGCCGCGGCGATCACTCCGCGGACGAAGATGATCCTCTTCAACAGCCCCGCCAATCCAACCGGTGTGGCGGCGAGCCGCGAAGAGGTCGAGGGCGTTGCCCGGCTGGCGGCGGAGCGCGACGTGGTGCTGGTGAGCGATGAAATCTACCGCAGTTTCTCCTACGACGCGGAGTTCATCTCGCCGGCCCGGTTCAATCCGCAAACGCTGGTCATCGATGGATTCAGCAAGTCGAGCGGCATGCCGGGATGGCGGGTCGGTTTCGCCCACGGACCGCGCGCGATCATCCAGGAGATGATCAAGCTCCAGCAGTACACGTTCGTGTGCGCCCCGCATCCGTTTCAATGGGCCGCGGCGGCGGCGATGGATCTCGACTTGACCGGCTACGTGGAGGCATATCGCCGCAAGCGCGATCTGATCGTCGAAGGACTGGCTGGGGATTACGAGTTGGTTGTGCCGGGCGGCGCCTTTTATGCCTTCCCGAAAGCGCCTTGGGGCACGGCCACCGAGTTTGTGACCAAGGCGATCGAGGAACATCAACTTCTGATCATCCCGGGGAGCGTGTTCAGCGCCCGCGACACCCACTTTCGCATCTCCTACGCCGCACCGGATGCCGTGATCCAGCGCGGGATCGAGGCGTTGAAGAAGCTCGCGAAAAGATAGGGGGCTCACCGGATCTTCGCTTCGTACCAGACCGTCCGGTGACACGGCTCGAGCATCAGAACGACGCCGCCGGCGCGAGGGAGGCAGGGAACCGCTTCCCGCCGATTTCTCGATCCGTCGAGCCAGTAGAAACGAACGCACCCGCAGTGGACTCTCACCCACTCTCCGGACCGCGCGGCGCTTGGCGGTATCGGCGTACTTCCTGCGGAACCGTGTATTTCAGAGGTTGCGGAAGGTGGCGGCGTAACTGCTGTGGCAGGACGTGCGTGGAAGACAAGCTTGACCGGCATGCGGCCGATGATTTTGGGTTGTTGCGGGGCGATGCCGGAAATGCCGCGGCAAGCGACCCGTGTCCTTCAGCTTGGCAGATCGCGGGCCTGAAAAAAACTACTGAATTTCGTAGCCCTTGAGCTTCTCGTTCGTCTTCGCGAACTCCGCCAGCCTTGCTTCAAAGTCGACGTCTGGTTTCGTAACCTTGAACGTACAAGTTCGATTCGCAACATCGGTCACAATATCCGTGACACCGTCGATTTTCGCCACATCGCCTCGGACCGAGGCGGCACAGCCCCCTCACGTCATGTTGGGGACTTTGAGGCTAACCAGCGTAAACTCCGACGTAGCGGAATCGCGCGCACTGCTGCCGGCAGATGGAACAGTTGATTCTGTTTCGGATTGACATCCTATCCAGGTTGTGGCCAATCCCAATGCGAGCACCATCGACGAAACGCGTTTCATTTCTCATC
This sequence comes from Rhodopirellula sp., assembly GCA_012728855.1. Taxonomy (GTDB): domain Bacteria; phylum Planctomycetota; class Planctomycetia; order Pirellulales; family Thermoguttaceae; genus JABWBD01. The sequence continues at coordinate 17,357 of JAAYEH010000047.1, forward strand.
TCCCGAAGGACGAAATGGTGAAAAACATGCCGAAGCAACGATTTATTGTACGACGTGGTCCTTCCCTGCACAGTACCGGAGCCCGAGACTTGCCACCAATCCGTCCCAGGCGAACGCCGCACCGCACCATGCAACACACCCCTCAGTAGGGTCGTCACCATTGCACACCTCGCTCGCTGGTCAACCTCTTTACCTGCCGTGCCAATACATCGGGGCTTACATCGGTACATCGCGGTCGGACTTTGACCGCCAACAGACAAAACGGCCTTGGTCGGGCACCGTGGCTTTACGGACGGAACAATAGTGGTTAGGCTACGGGCATGGTCAGGCATCCGAGAATCGACCTTCCCAACGCGCTGTATCACGTCACCAGCCTCGGCAACGGCCGGCCCCAAGACGCGGTTCGATGTTGTTTTGTCATCCACCCCTGTTGTGCTGCCTGTCCCTCGAACTACCGCCGGAGACTAGAACCATGTTGAGCACAATGAATTCCGCCAAGCCCGTTGGCTGCCGTCTTGCCGTCCTGGCCCTGATCTTTTTCCTCAGCCGGCCGGCTGCGGCCGAGGTATCCCCGGAAAAACAATCTGCGCTCGACTGGTTGAGTCAGCCGCAAACCGTCGAGAAGTTCGGCAGAATATCGGACGCCGTCTGGTCGTATGCCGAACTGGGACTGCAGGAGCACAAGTCCTCCGCACTGCTGATTAAGACGCTGGAAGAATCCGGTTTCACTGTCGAGAAGGAATTGGCCGGCATGCCCACCTGCTTTGTGGCCAGCTATGGATCGGGCAAACCGGTGGTGGGGATCCTGGTGGAGTACGACGCGCTGCCGACGCTCTCGCAGAAGCCTCGCACACCGAAACACGATCCCGTCGTCGCCGGCGCCCCCGGTCACGGGTGCGGCCACAATCTCATGGCGTCGGCCGCCACCGCCGCGGCCATCGCCGTCAAAGAGGCAATCCAGAAGCACCAGCTCACCGGCACCGTCAAACTCTTCGGCTCCCCTGCCGAGGAGATACTCGTCAGCCGGCCCTACATGGTCAGGGCCGGATTGTTCAAAGACGTCGACGCCGTGATCAACAACCATGCCGGGTCGGGCTTCTCGACCGACTACGGCGTCGCGGGCAGCGCAATGTACTCGGTAATCTTCACGTTCACGGGCAAGACGTCACACAGCGGCAGTGCGCCCTGGAGCGGGCGAAGCGCGTTGGACGCGGTGGAAATCATGAACGTCGCCACCAACTACCTCCGCGAGCACCTGCACTTCTCCGCCCGCATGCACTACGTCATTCCCGACGGCGGCGAAGCGCCCAATGTCGTCCCCGATCGGGCCAGCGTGTGGTATTTCCTCCGCAACTCCGACGCGAACGTCGAAGAGATGTACCGGCGGGTGGTCAACTGCGCCAAGGGGGCCGCGACCGCCACAGAAACCGAACTGGCCGAAGTCCGCGTCCTGGCCGCAGCGCACCAGTCGCATCACAATCAGGCCTTGGCCGAGTTGATGATGAAGAACATTGAACTCGTCGGCATGCCCGAGTGGAGCGAAGAGGAACATCAATTCGCCCGTGCGCTGCAGAAGGAGTTGGGCGGCGAAGAGAAAGGAATGCCGGCGAAGGTCGGCGCGATCGGCAAGCCGGCTGCCGTATTCACCGGCGGCGCCTCCAGCGATCACGGCGATGTAACACTTATCGCTCCCACCGCGACGATCCGCTTTCCCGGCATTGCGGTCGGCGCCCGGGGACACCACTGGTCCACCGTCGCATCCGGCTTCGGTTCGACGGCCTGGAAGGGAGCCAATGCCGGCGCGAAAGCCATGGCCGCCTCGGCGATCGACCTGCTCACTCGTCCGGACGCCCTCAAGGCGATTCGCAAAGAGTTCGAGGAGTACTCCAAGAAGCACCCGTACAAGTCATTTCTGCCGGCCGACGCCAAACCGCCTCTTGATTTCTACGACAAACTCATGAATCAGTATCGCCCCGCGATGGAACCGTTCTACGTGGAACCCGAGTCGCTCGCAGGAGGATGAATTGAGGGCGGCAGTCGCCGCCGATGCCCATTACTCCCACCAGGCAAAAACCTGATCGATGTTGTCGATTTCGTCCGTCTTGCTGCCTGTGCTGCTGTTCCAAAGTTCGATCTTCTCGAACTTCTCCAGCCAGAGGATCTGGGGCAACTTGTTGAGATCGACGCCGCCGGGCGCGGCGTAGTCGGCCTCCGCCGTGGCGTCGGTGAACACCGCTGTGTCTTCCCCGGCCCCGGCGAGCGCATGAATCTCGTCGAAGTTCTTGGCGTAGCGGGCGAACGATTCTACCGCGTTGACGCCGGAGAGGCTCACCTCGGAACGGCTGCCGCTGAGCAAGTCCGCGCTGGCGCCACTGTTCAGGTTGGCG
>JAAYEH010000523.1 GCA_012728855.1 Rhodopirellula sp.
AACCGCCGGTGCATTTTCGCCAAACGGTCCGCCTGCTTGCGAAAGCGATTCGAGGCGTGAAGCTGGTTGCCTTCCGAGTCGCGAAGGGCTTTGTCGGCGTGGCCTTTCTTGATCTTGCCCGACCAGCGACGAGCCAGAGTCTTGTTCGCGCGGCGAATGCGTTGCTCCAACTCTCGCATCTCTTTGATTGGGAGGTTGAGTAACTGGCCAGTTGACATGGCCACTTGGTTCGCCACGCCCATGTCGATGCCCACGGATTCACCGGTCGGATGTGCCGTGACGCCGTGCTCCATGACCACTTGCACGCTCAGGTACCATTGGTCGGCGACGCGGGTAACGGTCGCGCCTTGGATCTTGCCGTCGAAGCGAATTTCTTCGCGGGCACGAATCCAACCGACTTTCCGAACCATGCCGATCCTCACATGCTTGCCTTTGAAAGCCAATTCGGACTGATGCACGTAAAACCGTTCGTGTCGTCCTTTTTTGGCAAAGCGAGGAGGCTTGAAACGCATGTCCTTGTTCTTGCAGGAGCGGAAGAAGTTTTTCCATGCGGCGTCCACGTCGCGAATCGCCCTATCGGGAACCCGGCAACTTACTTCCCGAATCCACGGATACTCCGCATCCTTGATCCCGTTGAACTGTCGCGCCAGTGCGGCCCACCCGGGTCTGGGGTTGCCCGCCGGATCGTCTTTGTGCAAGGCATACTGTCGATTCCACTCGGCGAGTGCCCAGTTGAAGGCAAAGCGGCGAACGCCGCATGCTCTGCGCAGATATTCCTCCTGAGCACGATTGGGTGCCAGTCGAATCTTATGAGCGCGAGAAATGGAAATTACTTCCGCCAAGAATGCCGTCCCTCCCCTACTTCGCAGCGCGAACGAAGCATGAAACTCTTCTTGACTATAGCCACTATCGCGGCCGTACGCCACCCGTTCGCCGATCGATTTCGTTTCTGGATTCCGCCAACGCCCACTCATGCCCCCCTGGGGGGCAGGGGAGCCGTCACAAAGGATCGCCCTGGAGATTCTCGTTCCGAGCGGGGGCGCGTTTGGAACAGAAGTCCACGCTGTCAATCGCACGGTTCGACTGAAGTCAGGCACCCGATGCGAGCGATACGCCAAATGGATGGCCATGCTTATCGCGGGAATCCCACGCGATTCGCGTATTCATGTTTGCGGAACCAAGCAGCCCGTTCCGGATTGTCCTTCTCGAGTTTTGTGAAGAAATCGAACCACTTGTCGTTGATTTCGAGCAACAATTGCCCTGCATCCCATTCCTTGTCGCTCGTTTGCTGATATTCGAGTCGTAGTACGCTCAGATGCGCTAAGGCCTTGTCCATGCGTTCCTTGTTATTCTTCAGATATGGACTCAGCGCCCCTGAGTTGTGCGCCCAAATGGTTGGTCTGCTGAAGTAATCGACCGCAACGATGTCATCGGGGAACGTGGCGCGTTGTGCCTTGGAATTCACTTTTGTGAAGAAGAAGTCTCGCAAGACTCGCGAATGCAGGACCAGACCCTCGCACAGAAGATTCTGGAAAACATCCAGGTGGCCCGGTGTCTGACAGCAGCCAGGCGTTGGCGTGCGGTCCACCTTCGTTGCGGCACATGATTGCAGCATCCACAACTCGTACAGCACAAATCCCGCCCCCGCCTTCAGGTCATCATCGGTATGTGGCATGAGTAAGCCCCTAAACCCGAGGGAGACCGCGGACACGGTGCTCGATCATTGGACGCTGGTTAAGGCATCTATCCTCGGCACCGGCGTCAGCCGTCACGAAAGTCACAACCAAGAAGATTATACCTAAGACCGCACTTTTGCAGACGTACGGCAGTCCCGGATTCTGTTCGCATGAAACGCAGGCCGCACCACCCAGGATCGTCAGATTGATACGCGCCGACGTACCCCCCTTGTATTTCACGTTCAGGCACGTTCCACCTGCAAGCTGACGACAGGAAGAACAACGGCGAAGCTGGTGCAAACTTGTCAGGCAAGGCCAGCAAGGATGGGCAAGCCATCCATGGCACCCAGGTTCACGGCAAACCGAACGCTCGAGTACAAGCTGGGAATGAACTGGCGGGCTGCCCATTCGCGTTTATCCGCGTTCATTTGCGGTTTCAAA
>JAAYEH010000048.1 GCA_012728855.1 Rhodopirellula sp.
CTCCGGAGCGACCGGCGGCGACGAGTGACGGCGTAGATTTGTTCTCAACGCAAAGACGCCATGGCGCAAAGACGCGACGACTTCCTCGCAACTTCTTCGCGTCCCCGCGTCCTTGCGCCTTTGCGTTGAAAAGAAAAGGACACTGAAAGGGCTGGGGCGTTGGATGGGTGGGATCGGCGTGACGGGGAGACATCGCCGCCCGACAAGGCCGCGTCGCGGCGTCCGCTGGGGCGGCGAAACAGAAGCATCGTGGATTTGCTTCGACTTTCTATCGCAATAATGCTATAATTGCCGTAGGTGCCGGTGATGCCCGAGACTGAGGTTGTATTCTTCGCGGACGACGACGGGACGGCTCCGTTGTTGGAATGGCTGGATCAACAAGGTCGGAAAAGCACAACTACAAGGAAGAAGTCGATGGCCAAGAGAACTAGCGCCGTGGAAGTTCTTCGTAACAGGTATGTGAAGAACGATCCGAAAAGAAAAGCGTCGGTGGCCGCTGAACGGCTAAACGCCGAGATAGCCCGGCTTCTGCATGACATGAGAACCGAGGCCGGTCTAACGCAAGGGCAACTCGCGGAGCTTGTCGGGACAACTCAATCAGTCATCAGCCGTCTGGAGGATTCCGACTATGACGGCCATTCCCTGTCGATGCTCAGCCGCATCGCCGAGGCGTTGCACAAGAAGCTCAGCGTGAGCATGTCCTAGCCTGGTTTATTCACGTGGCGACACCAACCCGAAGCGCAAGCGAGAGGACGGCTACATTGCCTTCGTTGTGGGATTGCCTCTGGTTGCCGTGGCTTATGCTGGGGTTCGCTTGTCATCCGTTGTGCGACTTCCCAGAATCGGCTCATCCCGCGAGGATGAAAGCAATTAGCCCCGCAGTCGCGCGGCCACCCGGGGTTGGCGACTCACCCAAGACACGGAAACGGGCGGGAATGACGCTGGCGAGTCAGGATTCAGTGTTGGCTATGACCGATCCCTATGCAAGCCGCTGACGCCACTTTGCCGGATCCCGCGCCGTGTGGAAGACGCAATAGACTGTCACGGCATCGTCCGCACACTCGTAGAAGATCGCGTACGGAAATCGCCGCACGAGCGCCCGACGATAGTCGTCATGCACCTTGGCGTGCATCTGCGGTGTCCGGCATAGTGCCTGCACGCACGCATCAACGCAATTGAGGAACTCCTCCCCCAGGCCAGCCCGCTGGCACTCGTACCAGCCATAGGCCTCGTCGATATCCCGTGCGGCTTCCGGCGCGATAATGAGTTCAACGGCCATACCGCGTCCGAACCCTCTGCTTGACCTCGTCCCAGGAAAGGCCGGACGCCGGGTTGCTCATCAGATTGGCCTTTCGTCGCGCCAGTTCCTCCTTTTGCCAGTCGTGGACCGGAACCGCGGTCGGACTGGCCGCCAGATCGTCCCAAAGATCCTCCACCAGTTGGAGCTTCTCCGCGGGACTCAGATCGAAGACGGAAACCGCTTTCGGGTTCATCGCAAAACCTCATGGAAAGGCCGTGAAAAGGCCACTCACTCAACGCGTTCATATTCTCGGCTGCCAGGCCGTCTGTCAAGTGCCCCGCGCCGCGCGTCCGGACCTTACCATGGAGGGGGAAGTCCCGGGCGGACGGGGACACCATACAACTCTTGACGGAGTAGTCCGGGGAAGAGACAAAGCGTCGTGGCGGTAAAAATCTACTTCGTCACCCACGCCGTGCAATCGCCTCCCCTCGGCTAATTCGCCGACTTGAAATCGACCCTGTCCGCATGGTATGAAAGTGATGTTAGCTCTGATTTTTTCCAAAATGGGCTCCGGAATGGCCGGCAGTGACGAGTGACACAAAATGAAACTTGGATTCGGACTTTATCGACATCAGCTCAACCAGGATTCTTATCGGTTCGCCCGGCAGTGCGGGGCGACGCACCTGGTGGTCCATCTGGTTGACTACACCAACGCCTGCCGCCCTCGAGAAGAGGGGCCGCGCGAGGCAAACCAACAGCCCGTCGGAAGACAAGACGGATGGGGGCGGGCCGGCGACCCAAACGATCCTTGCTGGTCGGTCGAGTGGCTCGAAGGGCTCAAGGCCGACGTCGAGGCCGAAGGCCTGTCGATCTGGGCGATCGAGAATCTCGACCCGAGCATGTGGCACGACGTCCTGCTCGACGGGCCTCGCAAGGACGAGCAAATGGCGCGGCTCGCGCAAGTCGTTCGCAACGTCGGCCGAGCCGGCATTCCCGTCTTGGGCTACAACTTCTCGATCGCCGGCGTGTGCGGTCGCGACGAAAAGCCGCTGGCGCGCGGCGGCGCGATGACGGTGGTCATGGACGGCGCCGACCAGACGCCGCTGCCCGGCGGGATGGTCTGGAACATGCGGTGCGACGCAGCGGCCACCGAGGGGCACGTTGGCCCGATCAGCCATGATGAGCTATGGCGGAGGCTGGAGTGGTTTCTGACGCGATTGGTGCCGGTCGCCGAGGACTCGGGCGTGCGACTCGCGGCCCATCCCGACGACCCGCCGACGCCGACGCTTCGCGGCACGCCGCGGTTGGTGTATCAACCCCGCATGTATCAGCGGCTGCTCGATCTGGTTCCCAGTCGCGCCAACGCGCTGGAGTATTGCCTCGGGACGCTGTCGGAGATGAGCGAGGACGACATCTACGAGATGACCGACCATTACAGCAAGCACGGCCACATCGCCTATGTCCATTTTCGGAACGTGCGGGGCAAGGCGCCGCACTACCATGAAGTCTTCGTCGACGAGGGCGACATCGACATGCCGCGGATTCTCGGGATTCTCAAAAAGAACGGATTCGACGGCGTGTTGGTGCCCGACCACACGCCGCTGATGACGTGCGACGCCCCCTGGCACGCGGGCATGGCCTACGCCATGGGCTACATGCGGGCCCTGCTGTCGATGATCGGTTAGCCCAGCTTATTCGTGAAGCAATGATCTTGAATCTGGTGTGCCACTGCTTGCCGTTGAAGACGCGTTTTGTGAGCGATAGCAGCACTGCTTGCGGTGTTGACGAACCGCTGACTTCGCCGGCAAGCAGTGCGAGTCGCAAGTTCAACGATAGCCGGCAATTCCGCAAGCAGTGGCACACTCCAGGTGATCCGA
>JAAYEH010000524.1 GCA_012728855.1 Rhodopirellula sp.
AGCACCTATCCGGCGAAGATTCTCGAAAGCTCATGATTTGGTTCATAAGAACGACCCTGCGCGCTCCCGGCCTCGTGTTTAGCGACGGGGGACTCTTTGGCGGGAGCGAGCAGCATAGAAACCTTAACGTTCGACAAGAAGATGAAAAAGCCCATATCCAAGAACATCGATAAGAAGGCAGCAAGTGACGCTCTACCAGCACCACTTGTTGCGCAGGCGTTGGAGACGACACAAATCGCCAAGTACCACACCAAAGGCGGACATGGTTTTTCGGCGGAAGACGCAAACAATTTTGCTGACACTGTCCGAGGTAAGAGGGCTGAGGTGGTCGGGATCTCCAATGAGTTGAACGGCGCTGACCGCGTTGTCGATGGCTTGCGCGTTCAATCGAAGTATTATCAGAGCGCATCGGAGACCCTCGCAGCCGCTTTCGACCCCAGTTCGGGATCATACCGTTATGCTGGGCAGGTTCTCGAAGTTCCAAAGGATCAGTATTCGGCTCAGCGCTTTCAGCCGGTGGCACAACGCTTATCACAGGCGTCGTAAGCGCGCAGGTGTTGTGGACCAAGGCTGCAGCTATCGGCGTCGTGTCAGTCCGCAGCGGCGTCAAGGCGATTTCGGGCACCACGGTAGGCCGCGAGGCAGTTCACCGCATTGCTGCCGGATCTCTCGGAAAGGCAGTCTATGGGGCTGCGGCAGTCAATCACGTTTCGAAGCTTCTTCGCAGCAACGCCGTTACAGCGACAATCGCCACCATCGCAACGAGCACTCCTGAGTTCTACAGGGGAGTGTTCGACCGTTCGTCATTCGGATACGACCTAAGATTGCACTTCCCTCGACGGAACAGGTTGAAATGGAAATCGCAAGCCTCGTAAACACAATCGAGACAACAATTGTCGAACAAGGCGCTGCACCGGACGGCAATTCCGCTGCGCTCCATTGCCGTCGGTGAGCTTAGTGGTTCGGCCCTACGCAGGAGCCAACGGAATGGATTGGCTGCTCACGGCCTTCACAGCGATTGTTACAACCATCGTCTGGGTGGTAATGGTCGGTGTCGGCGGTTGGTAGGCATACCATGCTGTCAGGCTGACATTCCGGTGGCCGAAGGCCTCGGCACGCATCGTGTCCATGCACTACAATCCAACGAATCCCCGCGGGGCAGAGATTCATTGCTTCGCAAACGTGTGTGGGGTGCCGCTTACATTCGTGGGATTGATAGCGATCTTTGGCCTCCTCATGTGGTTCTCGGATTGCGGATGGTGACGTGATTGTCGTGGACTCGCAAAGCGGCCACGAAGTCGAAATCCCTCGAAACAATTCCACGGCTATACGCGCCGGCCTGCCGGGCAGCGACGGTTTCGCTCAAGCAGAATTCTTGTCCCTCGCGTTACCGATACCGGGCATTTCGCAACCCATTGAGTTTCGACCTGACGACCGCAAGGAAACAGGAAAGATCCTGTCCGCGTGACGGCCGAAGGACACCAGTCTGCCGCCGGTTGCGGCAGATCTGCTTGCTTGTTCCGCGGAGGGAGGTTGTTGTCGGTCCGGATCGGTAAGGCTATAATCCCCATATCACTCTCTATGGTGGCGGAGGCTGAGCGATGCTGCAATACAAGGCGGGGTACAAGTTCGTCGACGGAGGAGTCCACGCGCAGGTGCTCGATTTCCCGGCGGCAATCAGTTGCGGGGCCGATCTTGAAGCGGCGAGGCGGATGTTAGGCCTCGCGTTGGTGGATGTGGCCGAGACTCGGATGGGTTTAGGCGAAGCACTTCCGAAGCCCGATCCCGCCGTGAGCGACCCCGAAATGGATTTGGAGGAGCCGATCTTCCTGCACCTGTTAGCCAGCTCAGAGGTGTCGCAAGAGCCAGCGGGTGTGGTCGTGCCGTGAAGCGCGAAGATCTGCTCCGCCACATGCGGCGACACGGGTGCCAGCCGCTACGCGAAGGCCGGCAGCACTCGGTGTGGGGCAATCCCGCGAATGGGCAGCAGGCGTCGGTGCCTCGCCATCGTGAGATCAACGACTACACAGCAAGGAGCATCTGTCGGCAGTTGGGCATCCCTGAACCCTGGTGATGCGGTGCCAAACCACCGGATGCAGTTGACCGGGGGCCGCGGTCGCCGCTTTTCGAGACGGTGCAATCAGTCGTCGTCGTTCGGCGACGGGGCAACGCCCATGGAGGATCCCATTGCCAACGAGGCGATACCGGATTTCAGCCGAGAGAAACGCTCCCAGCTCAGAATCGGAATGTCCGTCGCCCAGGTCGAGGCCATCCTGGGGGCCACGCTGTGGTCCCGACAACCGTTTCCGGATTTTCTACGACGTCGATTTGGCGTCTCAAGAGGCGCATATCCTGGCGGTGGGCGTGAAAGATCGCCGCCGCCTCTTGACCGGAGCAGAGGAGTACGAATGATGAGAATTGCCCCGTTAGCGGATGTGAAGGCGCGTTTGCGCGCCTATGTGGACGAGTGCGGTGCCGAGGGGCCCATAGTCATTACTCGCAATGGGAAGGCCGTTGCCGTACTGCTGACTCCCTACGACGATGACGATTTGGAGCGGCTGATGCTCGGGCGTTCGCCGCGATTTCAGGCTTTGCTCAATCGCTCCAGGCACAGTATCCAGGAAGAGAAGGGGCTTTCCGAGAAGGAATTCTGGGAGGGCGTCCGGAGCCGAGCCCAGGAAGGAAAAGACGCACCTGCGAAACGTCGCCGAACTAAGCGATCCACCTGACCGGGGCCGGTCTGTGTTGATCATCATTCAGCCCGGGCGAAACAGTACCGAAGCGCGTGGTTTCTCGATGAAGCGTTGGCAGCACCTTACCGTATACGCGGCGTTGTTGGCGGTTTGCTGGGCCGCGTGGGGTACATGGCAATGGCACGAATACGGCCACCAGTGCCAGGCAGCCCGGGAAACCCTGGTTCGGCAGGCGAGTTCGATCGCCGGCGCACTGGTCGGCGGAATCCGATCGCATCGGAGGATGGGGCCGTATTTCGCGGACCAACTCCAAGCGACCATCGAGGAATTGCTGCGATCGCAGGACATCCTTGCCGTCGCCCTCTGCGGCGACGGTGAAACCATCGTTTCCGCCGGCAAGACGGATCTGCTCGGCCCGATCACCGCGGCGGGCACGGCAACGGCATGGACCGACGCCGGTTTCCTCTACCGAAACGATTTTCACCTCGACGCGGAACCGGCCGGCGGCTACGGCCCCGGAGGTGGTTTCGGCCGAGGGCGCGGCAGCCGATGGCGAACGGAAGCGGAAGCCGGCAATCCGTTTTCCGGCGGGGGCGACTTCGCCGCATGGCTGCTGCTGGACCGCCATCAGGCCGACCGGCAGTGCGCCGACGCGCTGCGGCTACGGGCGATGGTCGTGGTGGCCGGCGGCGGGGTTTTTCTTTGCATCGGGCTGGCGTGGATGGCGACGATCTGGTTTTTCGAGGCGCACAGCCGTGCCGGGGTGCTGGAGGCCGAGGCCCGCCACCTTCGCGACTTGAGCCAGGCCGCGGCAGGGCTGGCCCACGAAACCCGCAACCCGCTGGGACTGATCCGCGGCTGGACGCAGCGGCTGGCGGAGTCGAACCTGCCGTCCGCCGAGCAGAGGGACCAGGCCCGGGCGGTGATCGAGGAGTGCGATCGCGTGACGGCCAGGATCAACCAGTTCCTTGCCTTCGCCAAGCCGGTCGATCCGGCGCCGGTTGCGGTCGCCCCCGCCTCGCTCTTTGCGGAGTTGGCCATGATTCTCGAACCCGACCTCGACAGCAAGCATCTGAAGTTGGAGCTTTCACCGACGGACTGCGATTGCCGCGTTTCGGCCGATCCGGAAATGCTCCGCCAGGCGATGTTCAACCTCCTTCAAAATGCCATCCAGTTTTCGCCCGAGCGGGCAACGGTCGAAGTTCGCGTTCGCAAGGCCGCTACCGGCGGATGCCGAATCGAAGTGGCCGACCGCGGTCCCGGAGTGCCGGGCGACAAGATCGACCTGTTGTTTACGCCCTATTTCACCACCCGCTCCGATGGGACCGGCCTGGGACTGGCGATCGTCCGTCGCATTGCGACGGCGCATGGCTGGCAAACCGGCTACACGCCGCGATCGGGCGGCGGCGCTACTTTTTGGCTGGAGATTCATGACTGAACCTCGCCCGCGTATCCTCATTGTCGACGACGAAGCCGCACAGCGAAAGCTGCTGGGGAGCTTTCTCACTTCGCGAGGATTTGCCGTTGAGGAAGCCGATTCCGGGGAGGCTGCGCTGAAGAGCATCCGGCAATCGCCACCCGCGATGGTTCTGCTCGACGTCCGTCTGCCCGGCATAAGCGGGATCGAAACGCTGGCGGAGATTCGCGAGTTTGCCGGCGATCTGCCGGTGCTGTTGATCACCGCCCATGCCGATCTCCGGCAGGCGGTGGCCGCGGTGAAGCGCGGCGCGGACGACTACCTGGCCAAACCGATCGATCTGGAAGAGTTGGAAGCGGCGATCAGCGACACCCTCGGCGCGCCGGAGCAAAAGGAAGAGGGCGTGGCGACGGCTCTTGACCTGCCGCCGGGGTTTGTCTGCGAGAGCGCGGGCATGCGCCGCGTGGTGCAAACGGTTGCCGTGGTGGCGCCGTCGGAAGCTCCCATACTCATCCTGGGCGAGAGCGGGGTGGGCAAGGAGGTCGTGGCACAGTTGATCCATCAATGGAGCCCCCGGCGCGACGGGCCGCTGGTGGCAGCCAACTGCGCGGGGCTGCCGGAGTCGCTCATCGAGAGCGAATTGTTCGGCCACACCAAGGGGGCCTACACGGGGGCCACGCAGCCGCGGCAGGGCTTCTTCCGGGCCGCCGACGGGGGTACGCTCTTTCTCGACGAGATCGGCGAGTTGCCGCTGCACTTGCAGCCAAAGCTGCTCCGCGCCTTGGAATCCGGGCAGGTCACACCGGTCGGCAGCGACAGCCCCATCCGAGTCGAGACTCGCCTGATTGCGGCCACCAACTGCGACTTGAGCGAAGCGGTGGCCCAAGGGCGATTCCGGGACGACCTTTATTATCGCATCAATGTCATCGAAGTGGTTCTTCCGCCGCTCCGGCAGCGCCGCGACGATATCTTGCCGCTGGCTCGGCATTTCGCCGCACAGTTCGCCCGCAGACCGGTGCGGCTTTCGCCCCAAGCGGTTCAATGCTTGTTGGCGCATGATTGGGCCGGCAACGTCCGCGAGCTGCGCAACGCGATTCAACGGGCATGTCTGGTGAGTCGCGGCGACGTGATCCTGCCCGAGCACCTGCCGGACAAGGTCGCCGCCGCAGACGGTCGCGCTACGGTAGCCGAGGCGGACGAAGGACGATTGTCGCAGGTCGAACGGGCGACGATTCTTGCCACGCTCGCCGAATGCCACGGCAATCGCACCCACGCGGCGAAAAAGCTCGGCATCAGCCGCCGCGCCCTGATTTACAAGCTCCACGCGATGGAGACCTGAGGATCGCCGTCCCCGGAATTCGCGGAACGGACCACCACAACAGGCCGTCCGACTACCCCCAGATATCAAACGATCTTGACGCCTTCGGTGGGGTTTTGCTAGTCTCTCGCCTCCCCGGCAGTTATGCTGGAAGGGTTCCGTGTGGCCGTGAGGAGAACTCCCATGAAATATGCGTCGGTTGGCCCGATCGCCGTTTACTTGCCGGAGGCCGTGGAAGACAACGAGTTGCTCAAGTCGCAGCAGCCGAGTTGGGACATGGATCGGATCTACGCCAAGACCGGCATTCGCGCGAGACATATCGCCGCGCCCGACGAGTGTGCCTCGGATCTGGCGGTTGCCGCCGCGGAAAGGCTTTTCACCCAGCACCACATCGACCGCAACTCGATCGATTTTCTCCTGCTGTGTACCCAAACCCCCGACTACCCGTTGCCCACGACCGCCTGTCTGGTGCAGGACCGACTGGGTCTGCCGACATCGATCGGCGCGTTGGATTTCAATTTGGGCTGCTCGGGATTCATCTACGGATTGTCGCTGGCCGACGGCCTGATCCGTGCCGGTTCGGCCCGCCGGGTCTTGCTGATCACTTCGGAGACTTACTCGAAATACATCGATCCGAGCGACCGCTCGCTGCGAACGATCTTCGGCGACGGCGCGGCGGCCACGCTCATCGAGGCGGCCGACGAACCCTCGCTCGGCTCCTTTGTCTTCGGCACCGATGGCCGCGGCGCACCAGCGCTGATGGTCGCCGAGGGGGGCGCCCGTCCGCCCCAGTCGGCATTGAAACCCAACAAGAGAAAACGCTGGTCCAGCAGCCTCTACATGGACGGCCCGGAACTGGTCAAGTTCACACTCGATGTCGTGCCGCCGCTGGTCGATCGCATCCTCGCCGAAACCGGACTGAATAACGATGAGGTGGACTACTTCTTGATGCACCAGGCCACCGTCTTCATGATCGACCACCTTCGCAACCGGCTGCTGCTGGACGCCGACAAGGTTCCCGTCGACCTGGATTACTGTGGCAACACCGTCTCCTCGACGATTCCGATCCTCATGCACGACCTCCGCCAGTCGGGCCAGTTGAAGCCGGGCAAACGATCGATGATGATCGGTTTCGGCGTGGGGTTTTCCTGGGCCGGATGTATGTGGACGGAAACATGGGCCGCCGAGCAGGCGCTGGCCGAGGCGTCCGCGTCGCATCAGGCTGCCTGAATCGCCAGGACGCAGACTGTTGTCAAATTGGCGTCACTCCTTTAGGATGGGCGGTGGCGGCAATGCCGTCACTTGGATGCGATCCGAAGAACCTGTCCGCGATGCGGTTGTCGAGTGAACTTTGGTCCACTCGGGGTGGAGTCAATTCCACCCTACAAACTTATTCTTGGACGGGTCACAACCCAATGGGACTGACGCCCGGCCGATGCAGCAGAACCTGCCCGACGATTCACCGCACATCTTGCCGCTTCCCAGCAAGCCGGGCGTTGCCGGCATTGCCGCGGAACTCCTCTGGCAGATTCCGCGGGCGGCGGACCCTGTCGCCTTTCTTGGCGCTGCGCTGCCGCTTCTGTTGTCGCCGGTCGGCGGAGACTTCATCGCCCTGGCCGAGGCGGTGGAAGGCCGGTGGTCGCCGGTTGCTCAATCCGGCCATCGCCGTACTCTGCCGGAGCAACTCCTGGCCGACTCACTCGACCGAGACTCGCCCCTGGCTTCCGACGACTGGATCGTCGCCCCACTGGCGGCCGGAACGGCGCCGGCACAGGCGATCGTGGTTCACATCCCGCCCGAAGCCAATCCAACCAAGGCGCTGGCCGGTCTTACGGATCTGCTTCCGGTGCTGCGGGAGGGACTCGCCGCCGTTGGAGCCCGCCACCACGATCGTCGCCGGGCGCGGCGGTTGGAAACGATCCTCGAGATCACCAACCAGTGGAATCGCACTCGCGAGGTACAGCCACTGCTGATGAAAATGGCCGAGGCCGCCACACGACTGCTGGGAGCGGACCGCGCCAGTATTTTTGTCTGGGATCGGCGCCGCCATGAACTGGTAGGACGACCCGCCCTGGGCGTTGCCGAGGGCGAGTTGCGGATCCCCGACAACCGGGGCGTGGCCGGACAGGTGATTCAATCCGGCGAGGCTCGCCGTGTCGACACGGCCACCCAGTCCGACGACATCGACCGGCATGTCGATGCGCAATTGGGCTATGAGACTCGCTCGCTCTTGTGCGTTCCGCTGCGAGGCAGATCCGGGGATCTGTTGGGAGTTTTCGAACTGATCAACAAGTTGTCCGGCAGTTTCACTGCCGAAGACGAAGAGGCGCTCGCCGAGTTGGCCGCCGGCGCCGCGATCGCGCTGGAAAACGCCCAGGATCGTGAAGAACTCCTTTCAACCACCCGCCAGATCGCCCAGCAGGCTACCGACCAGGTTCGGCTGATTGGCAAGACCCCGGCCATCGAGGCACTGCGATCGATCATCCGTCGCGTTGCAGATACCGACCTCGCCGTGCTCATTCTGGGCGAGAATGGTACGGGCAAGGAAGTAGTGGCCCAATCGATCCACTACCTCAGCCGCCGGCGGGGAAAGCCGTTCATCGCCGTCAACTGCGCCGCCATTCCGGACACCCTCGCCGAAAGTGAGTTGTTTGGTCACGAGAAAGGGGCGTTTACCGATGCGCGGGACGCGCGGTTGGGAAAGTTCGAACTTGCCTCCGGCGGCACGATCTTTCTCGATGAGATCGGCGACTTGAGCCTCAGCGGGCAAGCGAAACTGCTCCGCGTCATCGAGCAGCACTCCCTCGTCCGCGTGGGTGGGTCCGTGCCGATCCAGACCGACGCGCGGTTGGTCGCCGCAACCAACCAGGACTTGCCGGAAATGGTCCGCCAAAATCGCTTCCGCGAGGATCTCTATTTTCGTCTGAACGTCGTCACGATGGAGATTCCGCCTTTACGGGAGCGGCCTGGCGATATCGCGCCGTTGGCGGAACACTTTCTCAACGATTTCTGCCGCAAGGCTCGTCGCCAAGTGCCCGCCTTCTCCGCCGCGGCCGAAAAGCGACTCGCATCCCACACGTGGCCGGGCAATGTCCGCGAACTGCGAAACCTGATGGAGCGGATCGCTTATCTGTCCACCGAAGACCGCATCGACGTTGAGGATCTTGCCTTCATCTCCTCGCCGCGCCGCAGAGACTCCGCGGTGGCTGACACCAACCGCACGCTGGCCGACGCCACGGCAAGTTTTCAGATCGAGTACATCACGCGGGCGATCGAACAATGTGGCGGCAACATGAGCCAGACGGCCGAATGTCTTGGACTGCACCGTTCCAACCTTTATCGAAAGATGCGGCAACTTGGCATGGCGGCGCCTGATTGAATAGTTCCTGCGAAGAAATCATGGGTGGCGAGATCCGAGGCGAACCACGAAACACCGAAAACGATGCATGTCCCCTCAGAGTAGACCGAATAGAGAAGAGGAACCCGTATTATCTTGGAGGCGGTAGTACGGGTTCCTCTTCTCTGTTTGGCTTTTGTTTTTCGGATAGGTCGACCGTTCTTGGCTTCGTGGCGGTTTGGCGCCTGCCGCGCAGCACCCACGAATTCTGCTGAGGAACCAAAGGTTTTTTCGAAACCGAAAAGCGAAGAAAGAGACTTTCCGTCATGACGCGTGCATCGCAGTTCCGGCCTGCATGGATGCTCTGCCTCGTTCTCAGCACGTGCAACTCGTTCGGCGAGGCGCTGGGCGATACCGCGGACATCGCCTCGGAAGTTGCCGGGTTGCGAGAGCAATTCCTCGCCGTCGATTTCACCGCCCTGCGGATGGCAATCAACGACCTGCGGCAGTCCTTCCCCTCTCAGTATCCCAACGCCGACGACTACCTGGCCGAGTTGGCAACGATCGAGCCGCATCGAGCCGCCACTGGCGACGGATTGGTGCGCGGCGAATCAAACGCCGTCGCGCAGGCAAAGCGGCTCTTGGCGCTCCAACGCGAGGCGCTTCAGACAAATCCGCTCTTGGACTTCGATCGGCTGTTGCTGGTCCGCCGTCGACCTTTCAAAGATGGGCGGCCCGGCAATGCCGACACGTGTACCCAATGGGACGTCGGCCTTCCCCGCAGTTCGACGGGCAACTCCACCATCCCGCCCAACGTCCACGACAACAGTCTCGTCATCCTCTCGCCCGTTTCACCGCAGGGCAAGCTCACCACCCTCTTTGCCCCGGAAGGCCCCAAGTGCCTGACGGACGTGGATCTGCACTTCGACGCCCAGCGACTGCTGTTCTCGATGCGCGACGACCGCAGTGCATGGCAGATCTACGAGATTGCCACGGACGGTACAGGCTTTCGCCAGGTGAGCCGCGGCGAGCAGCCCGACGTCGACAACTACGACGCCTGCTACCTGCCCGACGGTCGCATCCAGTTCGGCAGTTCCGCCTGCTTTCAGGCCGTGCCCTGCAATGGCAGCCACGTCGCCGTTCTCTACCGCATGGAAGCGGACGGCTCGGGCGTGCGGCAATTGTGCTTCGACCAGGACCACTGCTTCAACCCCGTGGTGCTGCCCAACGGGCGCGTGATGTATCTCCGCTGGGAGTACTCCGATTTGCCCCATTCCAACAGCCGCATGTTGTTCACGATGAACCCCGACGGCACCGACCAGCGGGCCTACTACGGCAGCAATTCCTATTGGCCCAATTCGATCTTCGGCGCGCGGCCCATTCCGCGGCAGGCCGGCAAGTTCGTGGGCATCGTCAACGGCCACCACGGTTCCCACCGGGAAGGTGAATTGGTGCTGTTCAACGTCGCTCTGGGGCGTTATGAGGCCGACGGGGCCGTGCAGCGGATTCCCGGCTGGGGCAAGACGGTCGAACCGATCATCCGCGACGAGTTGACGATCGACAGTTGGCCGAAATTCGTCCACCCCTATCCGCTCAGCGACAAGTATTTCCTGGTTTGCGCCAAACCGTTCGCCACGGCGCCTTGGGATCTGTATCTGGTCGACGTCTTCGGCAACCGGTTGCTGCTCCATCACGCCGAAGGGTACGGATTGTTCGAGCCGATTCCGCTCCGCAAGACGCCTCTGCCGACGGTCATTCCCGACCGGGTTGATCCGACCCAAGTCGAGGGTACGGTCCACGTTGCCGACATGTATCAAGGCCCCGGGCTGAAGGGTGTGCCGCGCGGAACGGTGAAACGCCTGCGAGTGTACTCCCTGCATTTTGCCTACCAGGGCAAGGGAGGACTATTGGGCGTCGTCGGATTGGACGGGCCGTGGGACGTGAGGCGGATCCTGGGCACAGTGCCCGTCGAGGCCGACGGATCGGCCTGTTTTCGCGTGCCGGCCAACACGCCGATCGCGATCCAGCCGCTGGACTGCGAAGGCAAGGCGGTGCAGTTGATGCGAAGCTGGTTCGTCGCCATGCCGGGGGAGACGGTTTCCTGCGTCGGTTGCCACATGTCGGAAAACGTGGCGCCGCGAACCGGCGAGTCGCTGGCGTTGGCCCGTCCGCCGTCCGAGATCACGGGCTGGCATGGACCGGCACGGAACTTCAGCTTCAAGCGCGAGGTGCAGCCGGTGATCGATCGCCATTGCGTGGGCTGCCACGACGGGCGAGCCGCCTATGCGGAACTCCCCCTGCCGGATCTGCGCGGTTCTCAATTGACGAGCGACTACAAGTCGTACGTCTCCGGCAACACCAACAGCGACGGCGGCCGATTTTTCTCGGTCGGCTACTTCGAACTGTCGAGACTCGTCCGCCGGCCGGGAATCGAAAGCGATATGCACCTGTTGATGCCGATGGAGTTCCATGCCGATACGACGCAGCTCGTCGAGACGCTCCGGAAAGGGCATTACGGCGTGCGGCTCGACGAGGAAGCGTGGGACCGGCTCGTCACCTGGATCGATCTCAACGCTCCCTATCACGGCACCTGGACGGAAACGGGCATCGACCCCGGCCGGCAGCGCCAACGGCGACGCGATTTACGCATGGCTTACGCCGGCATGGACGACGACCCGGAGTCGCTGGCCGAAGTGCCGACTCCCGCCGTGGCGACTCTGCCGCCCAATCCGCCGGTCGAGACCGTCGCGGCCGTATTGCCGGAGGTTCCCGGTTGGCCCTTCGACGCCGCCGAAGCACAGCGCCGCCAACGCGCGACCGGCCTGCCCGATCGCCGGACCGTGGAGATTTCCGACCGTGTGCGTTTGCATTTGGCGTTGATTCCCGCGGGAGATTTTGTCATGGGCGACCGCGATGGGTTTCCCGATGAACAGCCGGCTTCGCCGGTGCATATCGAATCGCCGTTTTGGATGGGCGTGTGCGAGATCAGCAACGAACAATACGCAAGCTTCGATCCGCGGCACGACAGCCGTGTGGAGTCGCGAAACGCCTATCAGTTCGGCATCCACGGATTTCCTGTCAACGGTCCGCAGCAGCCGGTGGTGCGGGTTTCCTGGCAGCGTGCGATGGCGTTCTGCCGCTGGCTTGCCGAAAAGACCGGGGAGCCGTTTACGCTGCCCACCGAAGCGCAATGGGAGTACGCCTGCCGCGCCGGCACGAACTCGGCGTTTTCCTACGGGGGCGTGGATGACGATTTTTCGCCCCATGCCAACCTGGCCGACGTCAAGCTGCGATCGTTCTTCGCTGATCCCTACAAGCTCGAAGAACTGCCCCGCCAGATCACCAAGTACGACGACTGGATTCCCCGCGACACACGATTCGACGATGGTGGCCTGGTCACGGTCGCCATTGGTTCGTACGGCGAGAATGCTTGGGGCCTTCGCGATATGCACGGCAACGTCGCCGAATGGACGTTGAGCGATTATCGCCCCTATCCCTACGATGCGGCCGACGGCCGCGAGAGCGACTCGCCCGGCGGCAAGAAAGCGGTGCGCGGCGGCTCTTGGCGCGATCGCCCGCAACACTGCCGTTCGGCATTTCGCCGGCAGTATCATTCCTGGCAGGGCGTCTATCATGTCGGTTTTCGCATCGTATGCCCGTGCCAGGGTCGCCCGAACGAGTAGGGCGGTGAGTCCAATGGCGTCGTGATCGGCGCCCTGCCGCCCGACACCCATCGAACGTCACAAAGGAAACGGCTGGTTGCTCACCGCAATTTCCAGAAAACGCTCGATTTCCTCGGAACCACCTTCCCACACTTCATCCGCCAAACGTCGCAGATCTTCCTGGCGAATCGCGCCGCAGTTCGCGCGGACCATTCGTCGAAAATCGCCGCAGTCGTATTCCCTCTTGTCCGCATCGGGATGGGGCGAGATCATGGCCGCGTACTTCGACACCAGCGCAGCCTCCAATCGTGGAATGCGATGTCCCGTTTGTTCGTCCGTGACCACATATTTCCTCAAAATCGTTTCTTGAAACGCCGCCCAGGGGAACATCAGGTCGATAACCGGTCTGGGATGACCATCGGAATCCCGGTCGTGGGGGTCCAGAAATCGCACCACCTGGACCGACTCGTGCAGGATCATTTCGGGCCATGCTTCCGAGATGGCCTTGATCGCCCTCTTGCGATGCCGGCGTGCTACCATCACGTCGACGTCCTGCGTGGCCCGCGGATCGGGCAGGTAACCGACGTAGCCGTGCAGTCCCATGAGAACCCAGTTCTTGATTCCGGCGGCTACGAGGACGTCGATCACGTCTTGAGGCGAAATGTCCATGGCCTGTTTCCGATGGGCCCGTCTGAATTGCCGGGTCAGGCGAACACTGACCCGCACCCCGCATGCGTGACCAGCAGGCGTCTTGGGATTCAAATCGTCCTCCCCCTGCCAGCCTGGATACCGGGCCATCGCTCGGCGCCGGCGTTCCAAATGTTCCGGGGTAAAGTAGTCTGCAGTCGCGTGCAACGGGACTTCCGGGCCCTGCGAAGTGTTCCGCTGGTCGGCCTTCATCGGCGGCTCGGCTTGGCAAATCCTCGGGTTATGACTGCCACTTGGCGATCATCTTACGGAGATTATAACCGCGTAAGCCCGGCCAGCCTACCACGGTAAAGGTGCTAAGGTCTTGCGTCACCCTCGTTTAACCGCAGTGCCCAGCGGGCCGCGCGTGCGGCAGGCTTCCGCATTATGGTGGCAGGCCCCTCTCGCCACACGCGCGGCCCGCTGGGCACTGCATTGCAGACTCGTAGAGTTTTGTTTTCTTGGCGAAGTCTTGCAGGAAATCAGGTTCTTCCGGGTTTCATGTGGGTGAAATGCAGTCCACAAGGGGCCCGTTGGGAAGTGCTTATAGAGCCAGTACATCCCTTCGCCTGCCGATGGTCGGCAACATCGCATGGCTCGGGAAAACCGGGAACAGAGAAGAGGCACCGGTACTACCGGTACTCCGGAAGAAAGTACCGGTGCCTCTTCTCTGTTCCACGTCGTGAGGCGTGGAGCCAGGAGCCTGGACTGTTCGGGGCAAGCGTACCCGAGTGGCCGAGTCCCAGGTGCAAACTGCACGGGAAGGCCACGGAAGCGGGCCGAAAACTTTCGATCCACCGGGGGTGGAAGGGCTTGGGATGGGCGCATTGCTTCTCAATCATCCTTTGGTTGCGGCCGAAGGCTGGGCCAAGGTTAAACGACCTTTACAGGAGCGGCCAGGCCGGCCTACCACGGTAGGCGAGGATGTTCTTGGCGAGAACGAGATAGCGGGTTCTCATTTCGTCTTCGAGAATCACCATGCCGTTGAATTGGTGGGGCAAATGAGTGTTCACGGGATAGACGGCTGGATGCTCAACACATGAACCGTCTTGGAGATTGTGGTCACTTGGCGAAGCGAACCTCAACGTGCAAGGGAAGAGACGCTGGCGGCGAGCCTTTGACATTATTGGGGACACCCGCCATCGGTTCGCCATCAATAACCGCCGTGTCCCCCCGCAACGAATAGCGAAACGGCTTGCCCGTAACCGGATCCAACGGCGCCGGGGCCTCGGTCAGTTCGCTCAGCGTCTCGGGGAAGCGGGCTTCGTGAGAGGCGCCGTACATCCGCAGCGCCTCGACCAGTCGCAACAAGGCGATTTCCCGGTCCACGCGGACCAATGTGTTCCGAGCGCGGAGCATGGCCGGCAGTGTGCCGGACGCCAGCGGGAGGATTTCCTGCTGCTGTTGGCCCAGCTTTTCGATGCGGCCGGTGACTTGCTCCAGAGGCTTGCGAGCCTGCCAATAAGGCACGTAATACCACTTGAGCATTTCGTCGCGGAGCTCGTTGTAAAGCTCGAACGAATGCCGTGCTCGTCCAAGAGTCTTGCCAGCAGTTCAGGGCTGTCGGTGTCCATCGAGGCTGTCTCATGCCGGGCCGTCTATCGTATAGACGCCGCTCGGACACGATTTTCCCAAGAACGCGTCAAGCGGCAACGCGACCCGCAATAAAACACTCTTTCGCCGCTGCTAATCTTGCAGCCCGGCGATATAGCGTTGGGCGTTGTCGTGATAGATCTTGCGAAGGACGTCGTCGGGCAGGCCGAGGCCGTAGAGCTTCCAGCGGGTGTATACGCCGAAACGGCCGATGTAATCGGGATAGTCGAAATACTCGTCGCGGGTTTCCAACAATCGATAGTAGCAGCGATACGCCTCGGGCGAGACCGGCATGTCGAGGCCGAAGAGGATGCGGTCCTGGTACTTGAGGAAGAAATCCCGCGATGTGTACGGCTGCCGGCCCAACTCGTCGATCCGCGCGGAAAAGTCGATGATGACATTGGGAAAGGTGTCCAACAACTCGCCGACCGACGACAGATTCTCCGGATGATTGGCCACGTGTGGCAGCAGGAATGTCGTGCCGGGATGGTCGCCGATCATGCGGTTGCGCTGCCGCAGCAGTTCCTCTTTCGAGAAATGCGATCCCACGAAACTCCATCCCGGAAACTCTTGAAGCGTGAGATAGTGCTCGTTGTGCTCGTCGATGGGGTGGAAGAAGGCAACCGGGTCTGAAACGTGGATCAGCACGGGCACGCCGCGCCGGCCCGCATGCTCCCAAATCGGGCACAACCGCTGGTCATCCACCCGCAGCAACTCGCCGCCGCGGTCGCGGAAATAGAGGCCGAGTTCCTTGGTGACCTTCAGGCCGCACGCACCCTTGGCGAGATCCTCATCGAAATGCTCGATGCATCGGCGGACCCAATCGTCGTCCTTCAACAGGACGGGATCGCCCCATTGGGCGAAATCGGCCATGCTGAAGGCGGCGAAGCGGCCCGGGTAACGCTTCACGTACTTGTCGAGAAAGACGTCCAGAGGACGGCGGGCGATGGTATAGGTATTGTTCTCCAAAGGCATCGTCACGTTGCCTGTCACGTTCAGCCATCGCTTCACGCCCACCGCGTCCATCACCTCGATCAGCTTTTCGGCGGGCAGTTCGCCGAAGAGGTGGTTATGGGCGTCGATTACCGGAAACCGCGGCCTCTCGGGCGGATGCGGCTGGAGGTTCAAGAGACACTCGGGCTTGAAATCCTTCAGCAAGACCTGCTTCACGGGGATAGTCACGGAGCCATTGTCCTTTCGCTAGAGAACTACCAAGCGGTCGATTCAGACGTGCGCCTTCGTCCAGCACTCGTGCGGGCTGTCCGCGTAGACAGGCTCATGGCACGCGCCCGACGCCACCTTCTGCTCTTCGCGACGGAATACCGACTCGCACTCCGCGGCCAGTCGCCGGATGGATTCGGTTTCCGCGTCGGTGTTCGGCCGATCCTCCCGGCAGGCTTCGATCACTTTGTCAAGAATATCGACGAAGCTCACCGGAATGCCGGCGACGACCCCTTCCAGCCCAAGGGCAAATCGCATCGCCAGCCCGATCTCCTTCTCGTCTTCCACCGGCCGATACCACCAGCGGCGCGTCCGTTGGCTGTCTTTCGGCCAGAGGCCGCGGGAGACCGGCTTGATGGAGATGACCGCGGCGCCTTTTTCCGCCGCCAGTTCCAAAACGGCCTTTCCGAAACCGATCGTATAGTATTCGACGAAGTTGATGGGAAACATCACCGTATCGAAGGAAAATCCATTCAACGCGGCGACCGCGGCGACAGTCGTATGGGCGGAGAAGCCGATGTGCTTGATCTTGCCCTCTTTACGAGCCTCGAGAATCGTTTCCATGGCGCCCCCCGGCCCCAGCGCCTGCCCCACTTCCTCGGCCGTGCGGAGGCAGTGCAACTGGTAGAGATCGAAGTGGTCGGTCTTCAGCCTTTCGAGAGATCGTTCCAACTCCTCCCGCGCGCCTTGCTTGTCTCGTTTTTGGGTCTTGCAGGAAAGAAAGATCTTGTCGCGATCGATTCCCTGCAGGCCGATGCCCATCTTGATCTCGCAATCACCTTTGCCGTAAGCCGGGGCGACATCGAAATAATTCATGCCGTTTTCGGAAGCGCCGTGGATGGCGGCGGTCGATTCGTCCTGCGTGCAATGGGTCAGCGCCAGCCCGGGGAACCCGACCACGGAAATTTTGGCGCCGGTCCGCCCGAGCGTCCGGCGCGGCAGGCCCGCCACACGCGGCTCGGAGCCAGTTGCCGGCGGCTCCAACACGGCCGGCGGTGCCGCCATGCCGGTTGCCCCGGAAGCCACGGTACACCCCAAACCGATCAGAAGGCTACGTCGTTTCACGGTAAGGTCTCCCACAGGTTTTCGGATCGAAACCACCCGGCTGAGATTCATTCTAGCGAATCGCCCGCCCCCGTCCAGCTTGCCATCGTTGGAGTGCGCGTGACTTGTCACCGCTTTCTTTCTTTTCCATAATGCCTTGGCCCCCTTTCGGAGATATTCGATGAATCGGTACGGCGGATCTATTTGTTTTCGATCGGTCGAAACCCTCCTGCTCGTCCTGTTGCTTTTTGCCAGCTACCCGGCCACGTCTGGCGGTGAGGGGTCTTTTCGCGAAAGCAATGGCCAACTCCTCCTTGAATCCTCGCGATGGAAGATGCTCCTCGACGCACGGACCGGCGCCGTCCGCCGGATCGACGATCGCACCTCGCCAGAGGCATCGCTGTTGCGCGGCGGCCCGGACCTGTGGGTGATCGAGCGGCAGAATCTGGGGGAAATCAAGGCGTCGGAGTACACGATGGAGCATAGCTGGGACGCGTCGGCGTCGGAACTGACACTGCGTTTTGAAGGATCGGATGCGGTGGTGAACTTGGTCTGCGTCGCCGCCGACGAGGGGCCGGGCTGGCGGGCACAAATCAAGATAAAACGTGGGACGATGCTCGGATGGCGATTTCCAGCCGCGCTGGAGTTCGACGTACGCGCCGTGGAAGAGTTCGTTCTGCCCGACCACCTCGGACTGGCGTTCACTCGCGCCTTTTTCGAGCCGGGCGGGGCTGGTGTCGAGCGGTATTCTCTGGGAGGAGTCGGGCTGCAACAGGTGGCCGGCGACCGTTGCCGGATGCGTCCTGTGCGGGATGAGCCGATCGCGGCACGGCCGGGGAAGGATGCCGATGGCGATTGGCTTCCCCGCTGGTTTCTGGACGAAATCCCGCGGTGGCAGGTCACGGCGAACCGCTGTCCCGGGGGCGACAAGCACGATCTGTCCCTGGTTGAGACCGAACACGGCTGCTGGCTCTCGGCCTACCGGCTGGGAGGTTGGGGGTGGCTCTTTCGTCTCGGGGGAATGTTGCGCGATAACGACACCAGGCCGCAAGTGGCCAGCGTGATTGCCACGCTCGCCGGTTTGTACCAAAGGAAACCGGTGCCCGGTATTGAGGTCAGCGTCCCGGCGGCACTTGTGGATAAGCCGCCGGCCCGCTGGCCGGATCCGCCGAAGAAAATCGGCATCGTTTTTTCGCGGCCGACGGCGCGGCCGGGTGTGCGACAGCGGCCGGACCCGATGCGTTTGGTGGCCGAACTGGCCAGGCAGAAATGGCTCGAGGAGGCGGGAATCGAACTGGTGAGCCTCCGCGACGCGACCGAACTCCGCGCGGCGTTGGCCGAGCCGCGACGATGGTTCGCCATGATCAACATGCTCGCCGAAGGGTTTCCCGCGGAAGGACCGGATCGGGCCAAGTCGATGCTCGACGCCATCCGCGGCTACGTCCGAGGCGGCGGCATCTGGTGGGAAGCGGGCGGCGGCTATCCGTTTTTCTCCGCGCTGGTTCCGCGGCGGGAAATGGCCTTCAGCACCGCCAACCACGATTTCTGCGACTTTGCCGCGTTGAAGTCCGCCGCGGGCCGCTGGGCGATGTTCGGAATCCAACAGCAGGACGAGATGTTTGTGCCGGCCGAAGCCGAGATTGCCGCGATCGGGCCGGACGCCGCGCGAGTAGGTCGTTATCGGCACACATTCAGCGTACTGGCACATGCGGGCGGGTCGGCGAGAATGCCGCCTCAGCAAATGGTTCTCGGCGCCGACCATCGCGACGTGCTACGCGACTATGGCGTCCGAAACGGTTTTACGCGGGGCCTTGCCGAGAAAGCGCCTCCGGTGGTCGTCGAGGCGTTGAAACGGTGCATCTTGTTGAAAGTGAGCGCAAAGAATCTCACGGAATCGGCTCGCATCGCGGAGAGCCTGCCCTTTCCAGTCCTGTTCCACATCGCCGACTACTTGCGGGGCGGGTTTGACAAGCAGTACCCGGACCATCTGCCGCCCAATGCTCAAGCCGGTACTTCCGAAGATCTTGCGCACCTGTTGCGGGTTTGCCGCGAAAGAAAGCACCTCTTCATGCCCTACACGAATCCGACCTGGTGGTGCGTCAACCCTAAAGGCCCGACGTTTGAGAGAGAGGGCGATGCGCCCCTCTCGCGAGATCTGGAAGGCAACGTTTATCCCGAGAGCTATGGGCTGGCCACCACGCAGGGCTTTGCGGTCTGCGCGTGGCATCCGTCGGTGCGCGCGGCCAACGATGTCATCCGCGAGCAGTTCACCCGGCAATACCCAGTCGACGTATTGTTTCAGGACCAGGTGGGCGCCCGAGGACACCGCTGGGACACCAACGCCGCCGCTCCCCATGCAGGCGCGTATCTCGAGGGCATTCACCGCATCGCCCGCGTCGACTCCGCCGTCGTTCCGCTCGGCACCGAAGACGGTCACGACCGGCTGATCAACTGGGAGACGATGTTCTGCGGGCTGAGTTGGCCGTGGCTGTCCAACCGGCCGCTGAACGGCCGCGTGCTGTACGAGGATCTTTGGCCCGAAGGATCGTGGAGGATCGAGCCGCTTGCATTGCTGCTGGCACACGACAAGGTGCTCTTCTATCACCACGACCTGGGAGGCTTCGTTCGCAACCGGCTCGACCTTTCCCTCACGCTGGTGATGGGGTACGGACTGAGTTGGTGGACCCATACGGCCACACCGTCGCCGGTGGAGCGCGATTGGATCGAACGGCTCTGCCGGGTGCAAACGGCGGTCGGCCCGCATCTGGCCGGCCAACCGTTGCACGATTTCCAATACCTGGCGCCGCGTGTGATCCGCAGCCGCTGGGGCGATCTCGAGATCGTCGCCAACCTGGCCCGCGAGCCCTGGAATTTGGACTCCGCCACGACGATTGCGCCCGAAGGTTTCCTCGCGCGCTCGCCGGAGGTAGAAGCGGGCATCTTCACACGGCGAGAGGGGAAGGAGGTAGCATCCGACTGCGTCTGGATGATTCGTCAGCTCGGCGAAAGAGAAGACTCGCAATGGTCCGCGAGGAGTGAGATGGAAAGCCAATAGTTGAAATGACCTTACACGATTCCGGGAGAAGTACGACTGGAGCTTTCGGAATCGTGCAGGGGTATTTCGTATCGTTTCGACCTTACCGCTCTGTAGCAGCGCATGAACGACGGAGGGACAGCAACCATGCAGAAAGCACTCCGCAAAACCGTCTTCTTCTTGCTGATGGCCGTGTTTGCCATAGTCGATCCGGCAGCGGTCGCCGACGACCGCGTTCTGTATGCTCCGGACATCGTGGGCGTCGATCGGATGTTCATGGTGGCGCTACGCGTGCCGGTCGACAGTCCCCAGGTGCAGGTGACTGTGCCGGAGACGGTGACGATGTTCGACCGCACCCCGATACCGGCTCAATCCGAAACCCGCAAGTTCTACTTCCGATCGGTGAAGCCGTCTGCCAAGACCGAGATTCGCTTCGCGCATCCCGGCGGCGAAATCGTGGTTCCGTTGGAGATCTGGTCGTTCGACGATCTGCGTAAGTCCCGCCAGCTCAAAGGGGTTCAGCTTCCGCGCCGCTGGCCGGTGGGCGAACCTTTACCCGAACTGAAACAGAAGCAGACGTTCCCTACCGGAGCGGAATCGCGAACGCCGAAGAAGAAGTCCAAGGGGGGCTGGCTCGACTGCCCCGACGACGATATCTGGGCGATGCAGCCCGACAGCACCATCCCGCGCTGGCACTGGACCAACATCCAATTCGGCTGTCCGGTCCACGGCAAGGAAATCTACCGCGAGCGATCCTACTATCCCTGGGGCATGGACGGAAAACATCCCTGGCGGTGGAAGATCCGCTGTCCGGTCGGCGGCGAGGAATACCCCTCCAACGATTTCGCCGCCGGGGACATGACCAGCGGGCCGTTTCCCGACGACGGGATCGGCGGGGCTTGCCTGCACAACGGAGAGAAGTACGGATTCATCGCCGAACTCTGCCAGTTCTATTGCCGGCGGATGATGACGGTCGCTCCGGCTTGCGCGGCCGCCTATGTCAGCACAGGCGATCGGCAATACGCCCACAAGGCCCTGGTCGCTCTCTGCCGCCTGGCCGAGGAATATGCCTACCTGGCCACGATGACCCATCATCGCCACCGCAATCGGGTCAGCCAGGTCGAACGACTCGGGCAGGGGCGGTTCTCCGAGGGACCGTGCTTGATCTCGAGCGGATTCACGACCTATCCGATCGAGCAGCCCGGCCAGTTGCGCAGCCATGCGGAGGCCTACGATCGCATCTTCCCTGCGATCGATCAAGACGACCAGATCATCCCGTTCCTGCAAAACAGGGGCTTTGATATCAAGACCCACGAAGACGTCCGCCGCTTCGTCGAGGAGAATCTCTTCGCCGTCTGGATGCAGGGATTGATGGACAGCGCTTGCACGACCAACGAACCGGGCGAGCAGGAAGCGATCGTCCGCGCCGCAATGGCGCTGGATTACGCGCGAGGCACCGATTTCATCGATTGGCTCTACGACGGCGAAGGCCGCATGCGGGTGTTCGTGACCAACGACTATTTTCGCGACGGCGCCCCCTACGAGTCGACCGGCGGCTACAACGGCGCCCATGTCGTTCACGTGCCGCCGATCGTCGACGGGATGGAACAACTCCGGCAACTCCGCCCCGACGTCTACGCGGAATCGCGATATCCCATACTCAGCGAGATTCGCCGCTATCGCAACATCTTCGACTTCTGCATGGACACGGTCACCATCGACCGATGTTATCCTTACATCGGCGACGGTGGGAGCATCCCCGTCTACCGGAAACTCTCAAAGATCGCCTGGCACGATGCCGACGCGCCGGCCTTCGAGCATGCCTATCGCGTGTTTCGCGATCCGAAGTTCGCCTGGGCGCTGACCCACGAGCCCGGATGGAAACCCTCGTCGGATTTTCCCTTCACGAAAGCCGAGATTGAGCAGGAAGCGGCGAAATGGCCCGACGACTGGAACGACGGCAGCTCGCTGCACGACGGCTACGGGGTCGGCATTCTCCGCGGCGGCCATGGCGACGACAAACGGGCGCTGTGGATGATGTACGGCCGCGCCCGCGGCCACACCCAGGACGACATTCTGGACATCGGCTTGCAGGGA
The DNA here is from genome assembly GCA_012728855.1 of Rhodopirellula sp. Lineage (GTDB taxonomy): Bacteria > Planctomycetota > Planctomycetia > Pirellulales > Thermoguttaceae > JABWBD01. Next base: position 22,104 of record JAAYEH010000524.1, read on the forward strand.
TTCCAGGGGATGTTGCTGTGCCACATGGGCTACCCGCGAAATTGGAACTACTGGGAACACTCCTGGACCAGCCACAACGTCGCCCGTCAGATCCCGTTTTGCTCGATGACGGCGCAGCCCCAACTGTTTGCCGAGGCCGGGCCGGTGCGGATCCTGGAGGCGAGGGCTCAAGCCTATTCCGATCGGGTCGACTCCGGCGAAGGCTACGATCTGCCGCCGGACGACTGGCAGCGGCGAATGGTGGCTCTGATCGATGTAGCGCCGGACCGTTTCTACTGCCTCGATTTCTATCGTATCTCCGGCGGCAAGGATCACTGGTGGGCCTTTCACTGCCAGGAAGGCGACTTCACCACCGGCCGTCTCACGCTCGACAAGCCCCGCGACGGCACCCTGGCCGGCGCCGACGTGCCTTACGGCGATCCGAAATGGCTCAAGGAAAATGGCTGCGGTCAGGGCGTTTACGGTTGGAGCGGACCGATGTTCGCCTTTGCCCATCTCTACAACGTCCAACGAGCCCAGCCATCAGGACCGTGGTGGGCCGATTGGAAACTCAAGACCGGCGAGGGGCTGCATCTGCGTCTGACGATTCCCATCGCCGACGGGGCGGAAGTCAATATCTGCGACGGCCGCTCACCGGCGGGGGGGCCCTATGAGATGAAGTGGATCATGCTCCACAACCAGGGCGAGTCGCCGGTGAAAACCCAAGTGGTAAGCCTGATCGAGCCGCACTTAGGCACTCCGGTTGTGGCCGCGGTTCGTCCTTTGGAGCTATCGGGGACCGACGAGCAGGGGTTCGCCGCCCGCGGCTGCCGGGTCGAACTGGCCGACGCCGCCGACACGGTTCTCTTCGCGGCCGATCCGAGCGTGGTGCGCAGCGCCGACGGAGATGTCGAGTTTGCCGGCCGTTTCGGTTTCTACCGTGAGAAGAACGGGCTGCCGGAGACCATTTGCCTGGTCGGCGGCACCCGCCTGGCCAAAGGACAATTCGGGATCACGCTCGACAGTCCGGAATACCGCGGCAAGATCGTCGCCGTCAACCGCCAGACCGAGACGATCACCGTCGAACCGGCGCCGCCGGATCTCGCCACCCTGGTCGGCAGCACGATCTTCCTGACCAACTCGGATCGTCGCATCGCTTACAAGGTGATTGCGGTCCAAGCGGCGGGCGCCGTCGCCAAACTGCAACTGGCCGGCGATTCGCGAATCGGCACGGGGCGTTCGACCGGCGCCGCCGACCACCGCGTTCGGACCGGCACCCCCTTCACTCTGCAACACTTTCGCTATTATCACGGCGCGCGAGTGACCAACGCCGACCACAGCGCGGAGTACCGGATCGTCGAAGCTCGCAGCAAGCAGGCGATCATCCTCGACGCGAAGCTCCATCCCGAAGCAAAGGCCGAAAAGCTAGTGGGAGAGTTCCCCAAGGACTCGTGGTTCGAGATCTACGACTACGGCGTCGGCGACGAGGTGGTCTGGCCGTACACAGTCCGCATCTCGCTCGATCAAGCAGGGCAGTACCGGATTTCGTCGCCCGTGCCAGTGAAGGCGGAGTTGCCGATCCCAAGCAACTGATCGTCCGCCAAGACGGGCCGGTTGGCCCCAGGCGGCAATGCCCGAGGCCAACCGGCCTGTTGTGTCTCATCGGGGGAACGAAAAGGGAACTGGTGACCGGGAATCCCTCCTGGCGATATCGTGGGTAGTCCATTCGCGCGCTGTTGAAACTGCTGGCCACCGCCTGTCTCCTCCAAGCCGCCGCCAACATGCACCACATTACCGAAGCCGTCCTCCAGCAGACCTTGACCGAATTCCAGCTCCCCTAATCCCCGCCACCCGGAGATTCCCATGAGCCGCATCCCCGCTTCAGAGTTACACGAGTTCCGCAACCGCATCTCGATTGAGCGACTGATTAAGCAACAAGCCCGGGCGTCTGACGACGGCCGGGCTCTTCTCTTGTAACCACCAGCGGGCCTACTCATCCCACCAAAACCGCTTCATTCGTTTCGAGAATCACGCGGTCAAGGCATTCGGGAGTTAGCACTCCACCGCGCCGACGCCTCCGCAATGGCTGCCAGTTTTCGGGCGACTTCCATGATGGACGGCCGCGCGGCGGCGTCGCGGGCGAGCATTGCCAGCAACAGTTCCCGATAGGGTTCATCCACGTGCGCGACGAGTTGCGGTCCTAATTCCTCGGTCTGCAGGCGCAGCAATATGTCGATTGCCAGCGAATCACTCAGCGCCCGCCGACCGGTAAGCATCTCCAGCAAGGTCAAACCGAGTGAGAAGACGTCGCTCGCCGGGGTCGACGCCAGCCCCGACGCCTGTTCCGGCGACATGTAGGCGGGCGTACCCCGGATTCCGGTCGGCTCACGAGAATCCGATCGGCAGTGGTCGATCGTCGCCTCCGTTTCGGCCTCGGTTAGAGCGTCCAAAGCCGCGGCGACCGCCTCCTTCGCCTCGCCGGCCGACAATGACTTCGCCGGTGTTTTCGAGAGGGCCAATCCGAAATCGAGTACCTTGGCCGTCCCTTGGCCGGTGAGGATGACGTTCGCCGGCTTCAGGTCGCCATGCACGATGTTTTCCGCGTGGGCTGCCAACAGTGCCGAGGCGATCTGGCCGGCAATCGGACCTACCGCGTCGCGCGTTAGGCTATCAATCGCCTCCGAGAGCGGTTGGCCGTCGAGGTACTCCATGGCAATCACCGGCAAACCGTCCTCTTCCTCCACGGCGTAGATCGTGCAAACGTTGGGGTGATTCAGTCTGGCCGCCGCCCGCGCTTCCCGCAGCAGCGCTTCCCGCGATTCGAAAATACTCCGCCTGAGCACTTTTAGCGCCACCGGCCGCTCCAGACGCAGATCCCAGGCGGCGAATACGGTCCCGAAAGTGCCGCTCCCCAATTTCCGCAGGATACGGTAGTGCCCGAGAATGCGGCCTGGCCTCAATTCGCGTTCCGGATCGATGGTTCCGTCGGCCGCCGTCCAACTTACCGGGCAGAGCCCGCCGGTACGCAAGGCTTCGAGCACACGGAGAACCTCATCGGGATTCCGGCCAACGCTGAGGTTGTGTACGACGGCGTACTGCAGCACACCCTCGGGATCAATGATAAACAACCCTCGCGTCGACACCTCCTTCTCTTCGATCCACACGCCGAACTGGCGGGCAGCGGCGCCATCCGGATCGGAAGCCAACGGGAACTGCAGCGGACCGAGACCGCCCTCCGCCACCGGCGTGGACAACCATTCGCGGTGCAACTCGACGGGGTCGACACTAATCCCGAGCAACTCGCAACCGCGGCTCTTGAAATCCGGCAGACGGGCGCTGAATGCCGTCAATTCCGTCGGACAGACGAAAGAGAAGTCGCGGGGGTAGAAGATCAGGATCAACCAGCGGCCCGCATAGTCGCTCCGTCGAACCGTAGCACGCCAGTCGGCGTGCGCGTCGACGCACGGCAGGTTGAATTCAAAGGCAGGCTCACCGATTCTCGCAAACGCCATGCTACGGTCCGGCGGGAGCCGAGATCTCGATGTCGCGGAAGAGGAACTGTCCACCACCGGGCACCTCCGCTTGAAGGGCAATGTAGCCGGTAGGGCGGGCCACTCCCACCGCCTTCCACGCCGGTCGGCCGTTGATCTCCAGAGCCGCCGTCTCTCCGAGAACCGTCAGTTTGAAATGGTTCCACTCGCCCGACTTGACGAGCCCTTCGCTCGCGGCACCCTGGAGGTTCTGGACGTTGCCCTCCATCCCTTTGCGGAGATTGACCTGGTAGTCTTTCGGCCAGGGACGTTGTTGCGATGGCAACTCGCAACGGAAGAAGATGCCGGAATCCCACATTTCCGTCCGGAGCGCCTTCCACTCCAACTCCAGGATGAAATCGCCGTATTGCTTGTCGGTTCGCACCAGCCCGTTGCCGGAGACCAGCAGAATCGCTTCATCCTCGACCTTTACCTCGCAACCGGTCACCTGCCAGCCGGCCAGCGACTGTCCGTCGAAGAGCTTGGTCTTGCCATCAGCCGAGTCGGCCGAGAGGGGAACGGCCAGAGCAAGAACAAGCAATGGTGGCGTAAGATTAGCGGTAATAGCGCGGAATCGCATCAGATTCTCCTCGAATCGTGAAGGGGACAGTCCCGATCGGCGTTTCAGAAGTCGTCCAGGATAACCTGCCCGCGCGGTTGCGTCAATTTGATGATGCGTCGTTGATCCACTTCGCGCGGACTCGCGCCAACTTCCTTTCCACGGTCCGGCGAACGCAACCGAGCTTTTCCGCAATCTCGCCAATCGTGAAGCCCTGTAAGGTATAAAGCGCAATATCGCGGAGCGACTGATCCTCCAGTGAGGCAAGCATCTGCCGACAGTTGTCAGCAACCAGGGCTGTCATCTCCGGAGTGGGCTCGTTTCCGAAGACGTCAGCGATGCATGGCCCGCGGGCGTCGCCGTCGTCGCCTTTGGCGAAAACGGACTCGCCCCGAACCTGTCCGCGACCGCGTTTGACGGCCATCTGTTCGCGACGTCTGGCACGGACCTTGCGGGCTGTAATCGTCACCAGCAGCTTCCAGAGATCGTGCCGATCGTCGATTCTCTCGAACCGCCCCGCCTGAAGGCCTTGGCAGAAACTGTGCATCGCGCTGAGCGCTACGTCCTCCTCATCGGCGACTCGACGCGGAGAGTCGCCGAATTTCCGACGGGCATACCCCACCAGCTTCGAGAAATAGCATTGCCAAATCTGGTTGGCTGCCGCCTCATCCCCTTCCTTGAGCTGAGCAATCCAAGGAGTAACGTCGTCGGAATCGGCCATCACCCCACCTCGTTTTGGAAACCGGCCCCTTTAGACCGCTCTCCGGAAGCTATCCTGACAGGCAGGAGATGTCAACTAGCCCCATGAGAGGATAGACTTCTGAAATGCTTTACACCTGTTTAGAGCCTATCCCAAAACCTCCGCGGACAGGGGGACAGGCACATTTTGCTCCGAAGACTCCGCAAAATGAGCCAGTCCCCGACGGTTTTGGGATAGGCTCTTTGTGGGTTTCGGCTGGCTTTACACTGGCGGGGGGACCGGTACAATATGGCGTATTCTCTTGGAATTTGTCCAAGGATAGATTCGTCGGGTGGAATTGACTCCACTCGTAGCGGAGTGAAGTCCGCTGTACCAGCCATTCTATCCCGGAGATGTTCGAGGATCGATGAGCAGCACGGATGACGACGGCAATCTGGTTCGGGCGGCGCGACAGGGTGATTTTGACGCCTTTGAAGTGTTGGTGTCGCGATACGAGCGGCGGATGTTCGGATTGGCCTTTCGCATCCTCGGCCGCCGCCACGACGCGGAGGAGGTTGTTCAACAGACCTTTCTCAGCGTTGTCGAACACATCAAGGATTTCCGCGAGGAATCGACGTTCCACACGTGGCTTTCGCGGATCGCCACGAACCATGCCCTTGCGCTGCTTCGCCGCAACAAGGTTCGCGCGACAGTCCCGCTGAGTGAAAATCGCTCCGGAGAGAGCTACGCCGAACTTCCTCATCCCGAGTACATCGCCCAGTGGCAGGAAACACCCGACGATATTGTTGCGCGGCGGGAAACCCGGGCGCTGTTGGACGAGGCCCTCGGAGAACTCGACGAGAAGTATCGAGTCGTGTTTGTGCTCCGCGATATCGAGGGGTTTTCGACGAATGAAACGGCCGAAACGCTGGGAATTACGCCGGGCAATGTGAAGGTTCGCCTGCTGCGAGCCCGACTGATGCTGCGAGAACGACTCACACGGGTCTTCGGCAACGATGCCACTCGGGTTATTTCGGACCATAATCACGAGGACTAACCAACACTCTTTTCTCGAGCAATCCTAACCAGCCGCGATCCCGCGAAGATCTTCTCGCCTGATGCAGCCGCCACTTGTCGCCAACCTCGTGCTCGATCTTCTGCTGGTGCTCACCGCCGGTCTCGTTTCCGGCATCATTTGCAAGCGGCTGGGGATCTCGATGCTCGTGGGGTACCTGGTAGCCGGCGCGGTGATCGGGCATGGCGGCGCGAACTTGATGCCGCGCGAAGCGCAGGAACTGGAATATCTGGCCCGTGCCGGCGCCTTGCTCCTGCTGTTTTCCATCGGGATCGAATTCTCGTTGGAAGAACTGATGCGACTGAGCCGCTATTTCTTCGTCGGCGGCAGCGTGCAAATGGTGCTGGTGGCAGTGCCGGTCGTGGCTGCAGAGATGCTGCTGGGTATGGATGCGAAACCGGCGATCCTCATCGGCACAGCCACTGCGCTGAGTTCAACCGTGCTGGTCTTCAAGGCGTTGGAAGAATGGGGCCAGGCATCGTCTCCGCACGGACGCCGTGCTGTCGGGATCCTGCTGTTTCAAGACGTGGCCCTTGTGCCATTGATGCTCCTGGTTCCGCTGTTGACCGGCGCGGGCGAAGGGCCCACCGCAGGGATCTTCGAGCTGCTGGCAGTGAAATCGGCCTTTTTCGTGGCGATCGTGCTGGGCTTGAGAGCGGCGATTACGCGCTGGGGAGTTCCCCTTCTAGCCGGGTTTCGTAGCGTCGAGTTGGTGGTTCTGTTTGCCATGACAGTGCTGGGCGGGGCCTGCCTGGGCGCTTACTGGATTGGGCTTCCACCGGCGCTGGGCGCCCTGGCTGCGGGTGTGATGCTAGCGGGGAATCGACTCAGCGGCCAGATCGACGCCCTCATTCTGCCCTACCGGGAAACCTTCGCGGTCGTGTTCTTCGTGAGCTTGGGCACCTTAATGCGGCTCGATCTGCTCGTCCACGACCCGATCGTTCCCGTGGTCGGGTTGGTCGTCGTGATTGCACTGAAGACACTGTCGGCTGCCGGCGCGCTGCGGCTGCTGGGGTTAAGTTGGCACGCGTCGCTGGGCATGGGCTTGGGGCTGGCGCAGCTTGGCGAACTATCGTTCGTGCTGCTCTTGGAAGGAGCCAATCATAACGTCCTCAGCCCGGTGGTCTACAATCGGATGCTCTTCATCGCCCTGGGAACCCTCATTGCCACGCCGGAGTTGCTCAAGCGCGGCCTCCGTTGGGCCGAGGAGTCGCTGCAAGCCGGCAACGACCCCGTCGAAGGCCGCCCACGATTCGGCAGGCGCGTTTCCAGTGCCCTCGTGGTGGGGGCGGGGCCGATCGGCGGGCAAATCGCCTCGCAATTGGAGATCAGCGGTGTCGACGTGTGCCTGATTGACTTCAGTCCGGTCAACCTCCATCCTTTCGCTCAGCAGGGGTTCGCGACCGTGGCCGGCGATGCTGCCGATTCGGAAACCCTCGAACACGCCGATGCGAAGCACTGCCGGCTGGTGGTCATTACGGTTCCGGACGATACCGTTGCCCGGCAGATCGTGCTGGCCGTTCGCGAGTTGAACCGCCACGCGGCGGTTTTGGTCCGCTGCCGATACCAGACCAACGCCGTCGGAATTCACCGTGCCGGGGCCGACGCGGTGGTCAGCGAGGAATCGGTTGCCTCAACCGCGATGCTCTGTCTGGTGGAACAGGCGAAGCAAGTGCCACGAACCGCCCGTTAGCAGCGGGCCGCTGCCGAATCCACACGGATTTCAGGGAATTCCTCGACATCCCGCTGCCGGCAGTCCGATGGAGTGATTCAGAGCGAACGGACGCTGCCGCTGCGCGCGGTCGCCGTACGTCGGGCTTTCCAGCCTGACGTACCCTGCCGGGGCAGCCGAACCTTCATTCCCTAGGGAGCAAGGGGATCTTCAATGACGCTGCCTGTTCGATCCGAGGAGATTCGCACCATCGCGATCGAAGTGTTCCGCCAGCACGGCGCCTCGGCGCAACGCGAGTCCGAACTCATCGAATCGGCTCTCATCGACGACGGGCGGTGCGTGGCATGGTCTTACCGGCTGGGAGAACTGATGGCCATGTGGCTGGTCGAAGTCGGCATCATTCAGTTCTACGACGCGGAAGGCAACATGCTCCGGACCGTCGATCTTGTCGAGCGATCGCAACCGCGGCGAACGGCGGCCTGAGAACCGTCACAATGTCCGCGGCCCCGCCGCGCTTGTCGCATGTCGGCCGGTCGGCCTCGAATCGTCTGCGCGACCGGAAGCGTGGCGGACCATCGGTCCCGGTCGCAGGAACCATGAGCCCAAAGGGCTCAGCAGAATCGCTGGCAACAGCACCAGATTCGACGCCAGCGACCCGAGCAAGAGAACCATCAACATCCACGAGAAGTTTCTAGCCGGCAAAAAGCCGCTCAATCCGAACACCAACAACCCCAGCGAGCAGATGATCGCCGTCTGCACCAGCGCGCGGCCGCAGTGGCGAAACGCCATCTCGACCGCCAGGCTACGCGACCGGCTCCGCCCGAATTCATCGCGAAACCAGGTGAGGAAGTGGAACGTCCCGTCGACCGCCAGCCCCAAAGCGACGCTGGCCGTCATCACCGTACCGATATCGACCGGAAAACGAATCCACCCCATTCCTCCGAACAGAACCACCATCGGTAGCGCGTTGGGCAGCATGGCAACAAGGCCGGCGCGGAGGCTGCCTAAAGGCACCGTCATGATCGCCGTCACCAGAATCAGTGCGGTGAGAAAACTGTAATACAAGTCGTTGAGCAGTTCTTCTTGGACTTGATAAACCACCGGGGTTATGCCCGTGTAGGTCACCGCGATGCTGCCGTCCTGGCGGCGATACGGTTCGAGAACCGGTTCAACGTGTTGCCGAAGCCGCTCGAGGAAGACGCCGTAATGGACGTCGCCCTTGCCTTGCACCCGGGCACTGATCCGCCACGATTCGCGCTGGCGTCCGACGTGGAGATACCGTCGTGCGACGAGATCCCCGCGCGATGCCTCCACCAAACGGCGAATCACCGTCCGTTGCGTTGTGGCACGTAAACCGCCCGGCTGCGGCAGTTCGGGCAGGAAGGTCGCCGCCGAAACGGCGCCGGAGAGGATATCGATTTCACCCATCGCCTTCTCGACCTGGTTGACCAGTTCCAGCCGCGCGAGCAGATCGAGCGGGCCGTCGCGGTCGATGTGGACTACCACTTCGACGGGGATAAGCGGACCGATGTTTTCCTCAAACCAGCGAAAATCGCGGACGACTGGGTTGGATGGAACCAGCAGGGCCACGATGTTCAGCGATGTCCGCATCCAAATCAGACCGATGCCGCCAACGATGAACAACGTCACTGCGGAGAGGACAATGCCGTTCACGTTTCGCCGGACCATCGTGGCGACCATGGCCCAGATCCGCTCCCGATGGTGGGCGGTCCGACCCGGACGGAACACCGCGGGAATCCTTCCGCTCCAGTGAGGCAGGCGTGGCCACAGTTCCATCGCTCCGGGGAGTGTCAGAAACAGCAGGGCGACCGTCACCATCACCCCCAGGCTGGCGAGAAAGCCGAAATGGCGGACCGGCGTGACATCGCTGACCACCAGCGATCCCAGTCCGATTGCCGTAGTCACCGCCGCCAGCAACGACGGTCGCCAACCGCGGGCAAACGCCCGCTTCGTCGCTCCTTCCAAGGGGCCGGAGCGAAACTCGTCCATAAAGTAATTGACCATGTGAACGCCGGCGGAGACCGTGATCACGAATACCAGCGGCGGCAAAACGATGAGGATGGCGTTCATCGGCGTACCCCTCAGGTAGACCAGGGCCAGCATCAGCCCCTGTCCAAAAACGCCGACGATGAGGATCGGCAAGCTCATCCAGAGCGATCGCAACACCAGCCAGCAAAGCAAGAACGACACGATCGCCGAGGGGATCGCGTAGTACTTGATCGAACGCATGCTTTCTGTGTCGATCGCGATGCCGTCGATGGGCGGCCCTGCCAGGCGAAAACGGTCTCGCGGAATCTTCACGGTCTTGTCGGCCGCGTCGAGGATCGTCCGTACGACCTCACGGCGCTGGGCGGCCCCGATCGTCGTGAGAACCACCACGGCGCAACTTGCGTGCCCGTCCGGTCCCACCAGCGCCCCCTTCAGTCGTCGAATCGCTTCCTCGCGCGGAAGCCCCAGCGGTTCGTCCATCAGCGTCCGTAGCAACGAGTAGCCGGTGAACACTCGACTGAACTGCTCGGGCCGGCTCTCGGCACGCCGTTGCTCGCGTAACGCAACCAGCGCGGTCTCCAGTTCTTTCAGCCGCGGATCGTCGACCGTACAGCCCGGCCAACTGAGCAACACCATCTCGTGGGCACCGAACTGCTCGACGAACTCCTGAAAAGTACGCCGGGCCTCGAAGGTCGGCGGAACCCACTCAAGCGGCGCGTTGAACATGCTCTGCAGACCACGCTCGGTCCACACCACCAGCGGAGCGGCCAGCGCTGTGATGGCGAGGATCGTCAGCAGCGCGATCCGAACCGGTCTCGGTAGTCTCATGCCTAAACGCTCGGTTGGCCGGAATTCGGCAGCCCCAGAGGAGATGTCACTTGATCCTCCTAGTATTGTCTGCCGGTGCCGCAACAGCCACAGTTTAGGCGTCGAACCACCCGGTTTTTCCCATTTTTCCTTGGCGGGACAGTACGCCAGGCTTGCCAACTTGACCGTGCCGCGATTCAGGCTTTCCAACCGGTTTCTATCACGAGTCAGGCTGGAAAGCCTCAGGTACATCGAACCGACGCTGCCTAGCCCCTCGATGGAGGCAAGCAATTAGGAAAGCCGCTCTTTCTCGTCGCTCTTCCCTCGAAACAGCTTCCTGGCCGAGCATATGCCGAGCGGATCCTGAGACGAACGTCACCAGCGGAACGGATGTCCTAACCGGCGTGTTAGGTTCGACGGAGCAATACGTTCGTGGGGCGGAACGCGGTCCGCCTGCGACGGTGAGGATACTGACTCTTTCGCTGAGCCCTAGAACGGAGCCTCAAGGATCGCTGCCGCTATCGACTGCAGTGGCCGCCTCTGCCACCGAACCAGCAGCGGACTCTGAGACAGTCTCGGTCTCGAGTCCTGCCAGCGTCCTGCCGGCGTTACCGGAAAACGGGCATCCTTCGCAACCCTCGGTAGAGCAGCCCTCGGCAACCGTAGCCGTGGCAGCTTTCCCCATTGGACAGCAGGATCCGCTCTCCTTCACAGGCGAATCAAGGCTCGCGAGTGCCGCAGCCTTCGCCGTTGGACAGCAAGACCCGCTCTCTTCCAATGGCGAATCAAGGCTGGCGATCGCCGCCACCGCATTTGTGGACGGACAGCACCCACCGGATTTCGCGGCCGCAAGAGAGCATCCCGATTCGGCCGTTCTTCCGGCACAACAACTGGGAACTTCACTGCGAGGTGCAATGGCCATGCGGGGCTGATTACCTTCATCGGGAGGGGTGTAGCTGGTGGCGACAACGCCGATCAATCCAACGATCGCCAGTGCCGACAAAACCCAACGTAACTGTTTCATCCCACAACTCCTGGTTTTCTGGGGTAAGAACTTCAACGTCTTCAGCCGCACAGGCTAAGCTGCGACTACTCGGTTCAAAAATCAAGGAACGATAACGAATCGACGTATGGACTTCAACGGGAAGGTTTATAAGTCACAACGGGACAACAGGTTGCAATGCCAGGGTCCGGATCGGCCACTTGGGTAGGGCGTGGGGCAAATCTGCAAATCCTGCTTGTTTTCCCCGCCGCTATTCGACCGACTCGATCACCGCAAGAACCTGGCCCGTCTCAAGCGGGTCGTCCTCCTCGACGCAGCGGACGATCAGCCGCCCGTCGATCGGCGAGGGGAGATCCACGACCGCGGCGCCGGCGAGGATCTCCAGCAAGGGCTGACCTTCGGTCACCTGCTCGTTCCGACGGGCTAGCCAAAGGCCGGCGACGACCGGCCCACTGACATCCATTTCCCGTAATCTCACTTCGTACCGCGCCATGGAGAAATCCGGCTCTTCCGGTTTTAGGTGCAAAATGACAGTTCCTGTGCTTGAGAAGGTTGCGCGAATTGGTATTGATAAGCGCAAGGGGTATCCAGCAAACAACTTGAGTCAAACCACCAATTTGTCTTACGGGAGGAACCCCAATGCACTCACAGACGAAGTATATTGTCACCGAGGATGAAGTCTACGGGTACGCGAATGATCGGCTGTCGACGGCCTTGCGGTTGGAGCACTGGGGGCACGAAGGTACGAGTTCGGTCCTGATTTCGATTCTCCTGCTTGCGGCTGCTCGCGTGGTTTCGGTGTTTGCGGCCTGCCGGGATCTGGCCGTCAGGCGGCAAGCTTCCATCAGAAGATGGCTATATCGATGTCCCTGACCTTCGCCGCATATTCGGCTCGCGTCGCCTCGATTTCGCGTTGCAGCCGCGCTCGATCGTCCGGCGCGAAGCATTGGCCGAGTTGCTGTTTCAGTTCGGCGAGTCGTGCCATGTACTGCTCTCTGAGGGCGTCCTGGTAAGCTTCGGATCCGCCCGTCCAAAAACCCGACGACATGCTTCGTAACCTCCGCTTGCCTACCCGTTGATAAGCTCGCCGGCGCGTCAGAGATCGATTTGATTCGGAATCTCGCCCAGGTGGTAGAAACGATGTTCAACTGCCGTGTCGCGGACGATGACGATCCTCATGCCGGACACATCCTTTCGCAACGGCTTTCCAACGGCCCCCGTGGTGACCATCTCCACGTCGCCGTACTTGGCCGTTTTGTTGGCGTGGTAATGCCCCGCGAAGACGTGCGTGACCCCGTATTGCTGAAACAGGTCGAAATACCGCCGCCGTTGCGCAACGGGCAGGTTGTGGTAGCCGTCCGGTTCGTCGATGTTCTCCACGAACCAAGGATGGTGCTGAAAAAGGATTACGGACTCCCGTTCCTGCCGGGCCTTCTCCAATTCGTCTTTCAACCAGTCGTCCTGCTCCTTGCCCCAATTAGACTCGCCTTTCGGGGACTGGATCAGGCAGGAGTTGAGCACGATGCCCTTCATGGCGCCGATTCGGAAGGAGTAATGTTCGGGACCAAAGAGGGCTGTGTAGGCCGCGATGGTTGCCGGGGTAGGATCGTTTCCAAGATCGTGATTGCCTGGCACGTTGTAAAGCGGAATGGAACGATCCAACTTCGCGGCGATCCGCAGATACTCCGCCGTTTGGTCCTTGTCGCCTGAGCGGTTGACCAGATCTCCGGTAACGATGACAAAGGCTGGTTGGAGGCGATTGGCCGTGGCGATGGCGAACTCGAAATTCGCCGTTTCTTGACGGGAGTCGGCATTCTGCGCGAACATGCCGAATTGGGGATCACTCAACTGAATGAAGAAGAAGGGGTCGCCGGCTCGGGCTTGCATCCCGCTCGCCAAGAGCAGCCCAAGCCAGACGATCGCAAGAACCGCTCTACCCAATCTACCGGTTTGCCGCAGCATGGCCCTGCCACTCTCGCGAGTGCTCCCGAGTGATGTCTCCTTGGAATGAATCGTTCCGATCAGTGTATCGCGGATCGCCGTTCGAGGCCAGATTCGCTACCGATTGAGCAATTCGCGGTGAATTCGTGTGTCACGCTCGATCTGCTCGCGACTCTCGTACGGCAGGTAGGCCGCTCGCATTACGAAACCGTATGCTTGGCCGATCTGAAAGTCCTGTACGAACCACTGAAAATCCCAGGCTGGATTGCCCTGGCCGCCGCCAGAAGGGGACTGAGCCAGCCAAATGTTGTCGCGCTGGCGAAACATCAGCACGTAAGCCATCCCGTGGCTGACCCCGAAATACCAAGGTTCCGTGTAGACATACTGGGACGGATGATTCACCAGCGTCAGTGGGAAATCGGCGTCGACATGGGGGAGCGACGGTGAGCGGGCAGGCCCATGGGTCGCAGGAGACCGTGGCACCGAGTGGATTTCGCGTTTTGCGGCAAATTGGTCAACATGTTCTTGAATTCTCCTTGCAGAGGCGGCTGAACGGCATCGATTAACGACGACGTTGTCATTCCTTACTAAGCTCAGGCATGTTGGCACCGGGCCGAAATGCACCGCGTCGTGCTCGAGGAGGGAATCCCCTGCGTTCCGCCAAGGGCCGTGCATGTACCACCAGTAGAGCGAGCCGCCACCGGCAGCTACCACGGATGAAGAAAGCCGTTGGCCAAGGACAATCACTGCCCTACCCTGTCACCCGTGGCCTTGGCCTGAGGTGGTTCGGTCCCGCAGTCGATGAATACATTGTCCTTAGCACTGGTCGCATCCCAGAGACCCTTCTGGCTTTCGCTCATCACCGCGGCGCAACGTTCGAAGATGTTGTCGTGGATCATCCCCCGCACCGTCCGCCCCAGCGGGTCGGGGAAGAGCCGCAGCGCCGCACTCCCCTCTTCGTCGAAGCCAACCACGTGGTTGCCAATCAGCGCGAATCGGCCGTGCATCTCAATCGCCTGCTTGACATCCGCCGTGCGGTCGCGCGTCACGATGTTCGCCCGGACGATCGAACTCGGCCCGCCGTAGGAGTCGAGCACGATCGGCCGCCGGCAGTCGGTAACGGTGTTGTCGTGGAATGTCCAGTTCGCCGCCGTCGGGATGAGTTCGAAGCTGTCGCCGGATTTCGGCGCGTACGCCTCCTTGAGTGCGACCTTTACCGTGTCCGTCGCAGCGGCGCCCGTAATCGCCTCGATAGCCGACAACGCCGCGGGGCGCCCGCCCGTAAGCCAGACCAGGCTCCATCCTTGACACTGGCCGGCGAGGCGGTGATCCAGAGGTACTGTGCGTGTACCCAGCGTGAACGTCCGACCGTCCACGACCTCGCCTACGCGCGACGAGGCCCGCCCGGTGAGGATGCCGGCGCCGCAGTTGCGGATGAGGTTGTCGTGGATGTTCACATGGACCGCAGGCTCCAGAACCTTCACCGCCGTCACCAGCGGATCACAGTTGCCGCGGACGTAGATCTGATTGTCACTGACGATCACGTCCGGGGCGCTCACGTCCACCGCGGTTCGAGCCACGGCCTGCGGGCCGACTTCCGTCATGTCGAACAGATTCCCGGCGATCGTGGCATTGGCCGAGGGGTAGTGCGTGAGGTCCGAATTGCCGCTGATATGCACCGCCGAAGAACCGAAGTTGACGAAGAGGTTGTCGGTCACCAGCACTTGGGTGGCGCCGACCGCGGCGCGGATCGCGCAGCCGCCGTAGGGCACATTGCTCTCGAAGACGTTGTTGGCGATGATGTGCTGCCCGGCCCCCAGGTCGGGAAAGGTGGCGTCGTGATTGGCCGGGCCGAGATTGCCCATCGCCACCGTGCCGGCGTTGCGGACGTAGTTGCCGACAAATTTGACGAAACGCGACGCCCCCTCCCAGGCACAGCCCCCCACGTCGACGATCCGGCACTGGAGCACACTGGTGTTTTCCGAGCCGCACATCACGTCGTTGAATCCGTTGCGGCCGCAGTCGATCGCCGAGCAGCGCAGGTACGTGGTCTGCTTCGAGTGGGCCTCGTTGGGTTTGTCCGCCGTGCCGCGGCTGCCGCTGCCCGACACGAAGCACTCCGTGGCCATCCGCCGCCCGTGGCAATTCTCGATCAGTACCCGCTCCGTGCCGCCGATCGACACCGCGTTGCAACCTTTGGCGCCGAATCCCCAAAAGTAGCTCGAGCCTCGCGTCCGCAGAATACCGCACTGGTCGCGCTCGGCAAAGCCGGAATGGCCGACCATGGTGAAGTTGCGGACGGTCACATCGATGCCCTTAGAAAGCGTGATGCAGCCCCCTTCGCCTTCGCTGATGTCCAAGATCGTGTCAACCGGGTTGGCCCCTTCGATGGTAATCGCCGTCGCGCCTCGCACCAGCAGTCCGCGCGAGAGGCGGTAGCGTCCCACGGGCACGTGCAGATTCAACTTCTGCTGGAGGGCGCGGTCGATGGCGGCCTGCAAGGCGGCATCGTCGCAGTGGCGCAGAGTCGCGGCGCTGACGGTCCGCGTGGGGGCGTCGCGCAGCGTGACCACCTTCCCTTCGATCTTATCGATGGCCGTCACGAGTTGGCCGCGGAGCGAGAAGTGGACGGTGTAGCCCTTCTCCCAATCGTGCTCATTGAATCGCACCTCGATCCCGTCGCGCAGCGGTTGCCAGTCGCCGCTGATCGGCGCCGGCGGGCTCCAGGTACGGGCGCGGTCTTCCGACCAACAGAACGTCTTGGTTCCCTCCGGGACGTCGAGCAGCAGGACCACCCAATCGCCCTGCGTGCCGTCGTAGCCGCGGATCTCGACCTTGTCCTTCAGCGGACGGCCCATGACGACCACGTGGCGCGGGCCCCAGAGCTTCTGATCGGCGCAGCGGGGATTGCACTCGGAAAGCATCACTCCCTGGCCGACCTGAAAATCCCCCAGGTCCGTGACCGTGATGCTCTTCGACCCCTTCTCGGTCGCAGCCGTGGTCGAAAACTCGGAGCCCGACGCACCGCAATCGCGGGCATTCAGCCAACCGCTTGGCGACACAATTGCAGGCTCTGCCGCAAAAGCTCCGCCGCAGGCGAGCACCACCGCCATGAATACCGACATCGACTGCCCTGGCAACCCGCTCATGAAACCGTCCTCCTGTTACTGTGTCGCATCTGCCTGACGGTGCCAAGCCGAAGCTGCCAGCATATCGCAGCCCATCAGTCTGAGCAAGCTACTGCCGTGCAATCCACCAGTCCAGAGATTAGACTGACGGCTTAACGAGAGCGAACTCAGTTTTTGGAGGCGCAGCATGAACCGACGTATCAACACCCTCGCTGCGGCGATGCTTGGGCTGATCAGTTCCTGGGCGTTGGCGGCCGAATCGGTTCCGATCGACTTGGCGAAACCCGATTGGCTTGGCAGTCGGGCGGGCATTTCCGACGCGGTTCTCCCGCCTTGGACGCCCGTGGAAGCATCCGGCGGCGAGGTTTCGGTTTGCGGACGAACCTATCGTTTTCAGGCCCTCCCCGTACCGGTCTCCGTGGTTGCTCGGAAGGCCGAATTGCTGGCCGGACCGGTGACGCTCCGCGCCACGCTCTCAGGAAAGGAAGTTGCCTGGCAGGGCACCGCTCCACAAATCGCCGAGGCAACTCCCGCCGTGGTCCGACTTTCCACCCAGGCCAAGTGCGGGCAACTCCGCTGCGACGGTGCGGTGACAGTCGAATTTGACGGCATGATCCGCTCGCACATTTCTCTTCTGCCCGTCGGTGGTACGGCGACGATCGACCGCCTGGTGCTGGAGATCCCCATCGTCGCCGCGCACGCGAGGTATCTCTATCACTGGCCCGGCAAGTGGGGCAGCGCCATGAACGCCGGCGCTCTGTCGAAGGAAGGTTACCAGGGGCCGTTCAAGCCCGTCTTCTGGCTTGGCGACGAGTGGCGGGGCTTGCAGTGGTTCTGCGAATCGGACCGCAACTTCTTCAATATTAAGAGCGACGAGGTGATCGAGATCCGTCCGCAGGCCGACGTCGTCCTCTTCCGCGTCAACCTCATCACCCAGCCACAGTCGGTCCGGCAACCGCTCGAATACACGTTCGGATTCCAGGCGACGCCGGTCAAGCCGATGGAGCCTGATGCCTGGGACTACCGCATTTGCCACCTGGGCCGCTACGGTCTGGAGGACGACCCCTTCCTGCCCAACACGTCGCTGAGCTATCCGGCCCAAGGGCACTGGGATCCGCGGCGGGGGACGTTCGAGTGTTGGGTCCGCCCCCATTTCAACACCGCTGTTGCCGTCAAGCCGGGCGACCCGGCACGCGGCAAGTTCAATCGCAACTTGCTCGACGTCGACTTGCCCGGAGGCGGCCACGTCGGCTTCTACTGGAACGTCGACGACCGTGGCATGAGGCTCTACTACAAACAGGGCCAGGCATATCCGCTGATGCTCTCGGCTCGCTGCGACTGGCGGCCAGGCGACTGGCATCATGTGGCATTTACCTGGGGCGAAACAACGCGGATGTTCATCGACGGCAAACAGGTCGCCGAGCGCCCGCACCAAGGCACCGTCTCCGGCTCAACCTCCGGTGCCCGCATTGTGCTGGGCGAGTCGCCGTGCGAGATGGATCTCGACGAGGTTCGCATCTCGTCGGTCCCGCGGGACGCGTTCGATCTGGCGAACCCACCGGTTGCCGACGACGCCACCCTTCTGCTCGACCGTTTCGACCAGGCCGACCCGCCCGGCGCCTTGACCGTCACGTCGCCCGCTAACGGCTTGCCGGGCAAGATCGAAGGTGGCTCGTTGCGCGATGGCAAGTTCGGCCGGGCGCTTTCGCTCGCGGTTCCCGAGGGGGAGCCGCACACCATGCTCGACTTCCTCCGGCAGGCGGGCGTCCGCACCATCTGCTTCCACGAGCACTGGACCGACATCCAGGCTTACACGAAAACCACGCACGGCGAGAAGCTTCATAAGCTGGTCGAAGCCTGCCACCAGCGCGGCCTGCAATTGCTCTTGTATCTCGGCTACGAACTGAGCGACGCGGCGCCGGAGTGGGACCGCTGGCAGCAGCAGTGCCTCGTGCATCCTCGCCTCGGCGGATACAAGCGGAAGTACCAGACGGAGTCCGAGCAAACCGCGTATATTGTCTGCTATCGCAGCGCGTGGCAGGACTTCATTGCCGATGGAGTGGACCGGCTGATGCGCGAGTACGACATCGACGGAGTCTATCTCGACGGCACGTCCGAGCCGTGGGGTTGCGCGAACCTGCGGCACGGCTGCGGCCACACTCGTCCCGACGGCTCGGTCGGCACGACCTGGCCGATGTTCGACACGCGGTCGATGATGCGGCGGATCTACACGATCGTTAAGTCGCACAAGCCGGACGGCCAGGTCAACGTGCATCAGTCGACTTGCATGACCATGCCCACGCTCGCCTTCGCCACCAGCTACTGGGACGGCGAACAATTGCAGTCGGTGTCGCGGAAGGGTTCGGCTCAGGACGTTCTTCCGTTGGACGCCTTCCGCTGCGAATTCATGGGCCACAACTGGGGCGTGCCCGCCGAGTTGCTCTGGTATTCCTCCGGCCCCTTCACGCATCAGGAAGCGATGGCCGCCGCGCTGCTGCACGATGTGCCGGTTCGGCCGCGGAGCACGGAAGAAATCCAGATGGCATCGCGGCTCTGGAAGACGATGGACGACTTCGGCCGCCACGAGGCCGTCTGGCTGCCCTACTGGGAAAACGGCGATGTCGTGCGCAGCGGTTCCCCCGGCCTCAAGGCGAGCATCTATAACCGCCCCGGCCGTGGGTTCATCGCCGTGGTGTCGAACATGGGCGAGGAAGCTTCGCAGGCGGAAATCGCCTTCGATCTTGGCGCGCTCGACCAACCGGCCGACCTGGCCGCAGTCGACGTTCTCACCGGCCGCGCGATCCCATCGAGGGCCGGCCGCCTCGACTTGCCGCTGAAGTCGATGGAGTTTTTCGTCATTCGGTTTGCTCCGTAGTTTTTCGGTTCGGTTCCTGATAC
This sequence comes from Rhodopirellula sp., assembly GCA_012728855.1. Lineage (GTDB taxonomy): Bacteria > Planctomycetota > Planctomycetia > Pirellulales > Thermoguttaceae > JABWBD01. Next base: position 41,385 of record JAAYEH010000524.1, read on the forward strand.
ACTTCCAGCATCGATAGGCGCGAGGAAGGGGTCGGGAGTCTTTTTTTCGTGTCGGCCGGAATTCGATCTATCCAGACAGGAAAGCTTGGCCCGGCCGATACGGAAAAAGACTCCCGACCCCCTCAGATCCGCCGCCTCCGACCAATTTGAAACTCGTTTTTTGCCGATGCTTTGAGGAGTTGAAGAATGATCGACCGTATGTTGCCCCAGTCCGCCCGTTCGCTGCTGCTGCTTGGGATCCTGGCGACCGCAGTCGTCTTGTCGGCCGTGGTGAGTCGCGCCGCGGAACCGTACGCCGGCCCCCAATATCCGCGGGTCAACGTATCGACCTCGTACGAGGTGGACCCCAGTTGGCCGCAGCGGCCCGACGGCTTCGTCTGGGGCGCCATGCCCGGAGTGGCGGTCGACCGCGAGGACAACATCTGGATCTTCACCCGCGAAAAGCCGCCGGTTCAGATCTATCGTCCCGACGGCAAGTTCGTGGGCGCCTGGGGCGACGACGTGGTCGGTAAGGCCCATCAGATCAAATTCGACCGCCAGGGCAACGTCTGGCTCACCGACGTGGGCAACCACGTCATCATGCAACTTACGCCCGAAGGCAAACTACTGAAAACCCTCGGCACCCGTGGCGAAGCGGGCTGCGATGAAAGCCACTTCGACCGCCCCACGGATATGGTCGTTGCTCCGGACGGCAACGTCTTCGTGTCCGATGGCTACGGAAACGCCCGCATCGTCCACTTCGATAAGGAAGGCCGCTTTGTGAAGAGTTGGGGCAAGCTGGGCGTCGGCCCCGGCGAGTTCAGCATCCCGCACGCGATCGTGATGGACTCCAAGGGCCGCCTCTACGTCGCCGACCGCAACAACGCCCGCATTCAGGTCTTCGATACGGAAGGAAAATTCCTCGAGCAGTGGCGGAATCTGCTCGTGCCCTGGTCGTTCTGGATGACCGAGAACGACGAGATCTGGACGTGCGGCTCGTCGCCGATGATCTGGCGTGCGGAAGACAAAGTCCTCGGTTGCCCGCCCAAAGATCAACTCATCATGCGGCTGGACATCACAGGCCGCCTTCTCCAGCTTTGGACGTTTCCCAAGGCCGCCGACGGCCAGGAAAAACCGGGCGAACTGAACTGGCTGCACAGCCTGGCGCTGGACTCCAAAGGCAACATGTACGCTGTCGACATCATCGGCCAACGGGCACAGAAGTTCGTCCGCATGGATCGCACCAACCGGCCAGACGCTTTGAAACGCTGAGCCATCACTCGGCTCCGCGGCCATAACCAAGATCCGGCAAGACAGGGGTTTTGGGATGTCTTTTCCGCCAACTCGCCGTCAGTCAAAGGCTATGGCCGCTTTCGGCCGATCTGTTTCCCATCCAGGAGCCGATCGAAGCCAATGCAACCGGACGCAGTTTTCCAGATCGTCGCCGCGGGCTTCGCCGAACTCGGTGCGGCCGATCCGCAAGCCATCGGCCGCACACTTCTTTTGAGGGATGGTTATTTTGTCGGCCACCGTTTCCGCTGTGGCGGACTCCAGGCGATCTTGCTGCCCGAAAGCGAAAGCGTCGAGTTCTTCGACGCGGAAGGCGGACCGCTTCGGTCGGTCCCGCTCCCACAGGCCGAGAGCCGCAAGGCGGCCTGAGTGTGGACCGCGCGGGTTCGCATGAAACGCCGTTGACGGTTTGGTCGAGGTTCAGCCGCGTTAGGGGACTTTGTCGCCGTTGATCCGCAGGAAGCCGCTGGTCGTCCCCAGCGGTGCGTAGAAGGGAATCGAGGCCCCGTTGACGGCATTGTTGAGACTGCTCTGAAGCGTTACCGTGCCGGTCGCGGACTCGAAGAAGATCCCCCGGTCGACCACGTAGGTGGGGCCCAGCAGCTCGATCGTGTTGTCGTTCATGGTTACCGACGAAGGGCCTGCAATCGAACGGAACAACACGCCCGTTCCCCCGGAAGCATTGTCGGTAATCTCATTCCCGGCCAGTACGACGTTCGCCGACGACGCCAGAGTGAAGTCCATGCCGGTGCCGGTGGCGGCGGAGAAGTCGATGACGTTGTCGCTGAGGCGGATGCTCGACGGCCCCAATGTGTTGAACCGGAACCCGACATCATCGCCGCCTGCGAAATCCATCGTGTTGCCGCTGGCGGCGACGCTGAGCAAGGCCGAAGGGGATCGGGCGTTGACGTCGATTCCCCGATTCGAGCCGCCGGTTGCAGAGAAGACATTGTCGACGAACGACGCCTGCACGATTCCGCTATGGTCCATCGCAATCGCGGCCGATCCGGCCTGCTGGCTGGTGAACTCGTTGGTCTCGATCGCCACGAGCAACGTCGATCCGTCGCCCGCCCCGGAACTCGTCAGCGCGATGGCCGCGTCGGAGGCGTCGGTAAACGTGTTGCTGTGGATCACATAGGTGTAGCTGCCGGCAGCGTCGGTCAGCCCCAGGACGGTGTTGCCCCCGGGGCCGCCGTTGTTCTCGAAGGTGGAGTCGACCAGTTCGAATATCTTGGTATTGGTCGAACGGATCCCGTAATTGAGCGAATCGGTAACCCGCGCGGCTGCCAGCACGAAATAGTCCGCACCGCGAACGTCGGCGCCCGTCGCGTTGGCCTTGAGGTCGAGATACTGGAAGCCGACGGAGCCTGAGTTGACCACCATTACACCCGTGGTGGCGTTTTGAATCATCCCTCCGCTTCCTTCGTCGCCCCGGCCGTAGACGAGGAATTTTCCTCCGCTGTCGACGATCCGCAGACCGTAGGTGGCACCGCTGCTGGAAACGCTGGTGAGAGAAATATCCATCGCGGTGTTTTCGATGTCCGCCGCCGAACCGCCGCTGGAGGCGATCGTGCCTCCCGAGACCGTGACTTCGCCCGAATCGCGAGCCTGTAGTCCCGTGGCGCCGGTGGCGGCAATTTCAAGTTGTTTGAAGGAGACGCTGCCGGGGCTGTCGACGATGTTCACGCCGGGACCGGCTCCGCCAGCGGTCACCGACAGCGTTTCGAAGGAGACGTCGCCGGACGTCCCTTGGATCAGCACGCCCGCGCCGCCGGCGCCGGCGACGGTGGTCTCACCTTCAAACTCGACCGATCCCGTGCCGCCTTCGATATGGAGCCCCGCGCCGGTTGTATCGCTGACGGCGATCCGGTTGAGCGTCGCGTCGCCGCTGGAGTTTTCGATCAAGATTCCGTCCAAGCCGGTATTTCGCACTTCAACGTCGGAAACGGCTACGTCTTGGACTCCGCGTCCGACGATGCCGTAGCCCGCCGCGTCGTCGACGAGGAAGCCGGAGAACTCGCTTCCGGACGCCAGCGTCACGGCATCGCTGGCGACGCCCACGATCGCCGGGCGATCGACTCCGGCCGAGGCTCCCGGCAGCAACAGACGGCCGAATCCGGCGATGTCGACGTAGTGGGCGGCCCCTTCCCCAAGCACCCGCTCTCCGGCTTGGAGAACCAGCGCGTCGCCGAGCACGCTGCCGGCATGAACGAAGATGATGTCGCCCGCGGCGGCCTGCGCCGCCGCGATGTCCGCGAAGGGAGACTCGACGGAGCCCAGAGGATCACCGGAAGCGGTCGTCGACACATGCTGCACGATGTAGGGCTGATCGGTGGCGGGATTGACGGCGGTCAGGCCCGCACGCACATCGGTTCCGCGCGAAACGATGATGTTGTAATTGCGTTGCACGTAGGGCAACGGCCGGCTCCAGGACGAACACTGACTCGAAGTCTCGCGGGGACCGCCCGGCAGTGTGATGGCCACTCCCAACGTGATATTCGTACCGAAAGTGCCGTCGTCGGTCAATTCGAGCTGCAGCGCCACGTTGTTGATAAGGTTGCCTTCCAGTCGAGTCTTCCAGCCGACGATGTCGGAAACCTCATCGCCGGAGAAGTAATACGCACCGGCGTAGGCCCTCAGGTCGTGGGCGCGGGCGATCTCGGACGGCAGCGGCAGACCGTATTCGAAATCCACTCCTTTCATGGCTTCGCCAAACTCTCGCAGTGAATCGTAACGGATGTTGTTGCCGACGAATTGCTGGTTGCCGAGGTAACTGCGGTAATCCTGCTGGTCGTTTCCGACGGGCAGGTAGAAGTTCGAGCGGATATCCCAGATGGGCCCGCGGCTTTCCAGGCTCAAACCGACCTGATGAAACAGCTCGCCGGTGGTGTCGTCGATGTCGTACCAGAGACTGCCGCCGAAAAACCGGTCCCAGGTCGAATTGTAGTAACGGAAACCGAGGCCGAAGTTGCCGCCGAATTCGCCTTCGTTGGTCGCGAAGAAGCGACCGTCGCCGAAGAACATTATCTCCTCCCCCTTCAGATACGGCATCACTTCGACATGGGTCAAGGAACTGTCGCGGCCGAAAGCCTCAAAGGCGATATGTCCCGCCCGTGCCTGGATCCACTGCGGTTCCAGGGCTGGCTTGATCGGCGCCGTCGGCTCCGCCGCCACAAGCCAGCAACCACAGGCAACCCACGCCAGCAGCCCCGTTACGGCTGACAGTCTCCGACGCCAAAACCACCCATCACGCGTTTGCTGGCGCTGACCGGTGCAATATTCGCTCATTATTGGTGCCTCTTTGCTAGCCGCAAGTGGGGCTATCCGTGCCGTGGCAGAAGAGGCAGGCTATATAGCCGCTAGGGGCCTTGGTCATCAAGCCCGATCGGCCGCCGGAGACGAACTCGCACGAATTTCCGACGCTCGATGGCTGGTTCTGCAATCGAAGATACCCATGACACGGTCCATTCCGAAGCGTCGCGAGATGTGCGACTCTTGGGTGGGACGATCTGGCATGATGGCCCTTGGCCAGTAACGGGGGGTCGCGGCCGGTTGACTTCGTGTTGTTTGGCAACAAGAATCGGTCTCACGGAGCTTCTGCCGTACGGTTCCAACGGCCGCAACGAACAAGGAAAGGCAATGGAGAAGTGAGGTACGTAAACGCGTGTGCGATAGTGGTTCGCCTGATCGCAGTGCTGGTCTTGGCCGGATGGGCGTGCGGTGCCGAGGCACAAGAACCGAAGCCTGGCGAGAAGCTCGTCGCGAGAGGGGACGATCCGGACGGCACGGATCGGAACGCCGTCCGAGCGGTTGTGCCGGTTGACCAGACGTCTTGCGTTCCCCGGCCGCAGCCCGCGGCGACCGACTATCTCATCGGCGCCTACTACTATCCCGGCTGGAACCGCACCGATGCCTGGGATGTGCTCCAGCGATTCTTCCCCGAGCGGCGGCCGTTGCTGGGCTGGCATCACGTGGGCAATCCGGAGGTGGTCGATTGGCAGATCAAGTGGGCCGTCGAGCATGGCGTGCGGTTCTTTGTCTACGACTGGTATTGGGCCAAGGGCTACCAGCGTCTGGATGAGGGGCTACACTCGGGGCTGTTCCACGCGCGCTACCAGGATCTCATCAAGTTCTGCCTGCTCTACGCCAATCACCCGCCGTTCAACCCCGAAGACTCTTACTCGCCCGAAAACCTGGAGAAGGTTGCTCAATTCTGGATCGCCAACTACTTCAAGCGGCCGAACCATCTCACCGTCGACGGCCGGCCGGTGTTGATCATCTACTCGCCTCCGCAACTCCGCCAGATGGGGCCGGAAAAGGTCAAGCCCGCCTTCGGGCGGATCCGCGCCGTGTGCCGCGAGGCGGGGTTGCCGGGCCTTTACCTCTGCGGTGTTGGCCCGGATCCAAGCAACAGCCGCTCGCCCGCTTATCGCCAGATGCTCGAGACGATGAAAGACGAGGGCTACGACGCCGTGACCGCCTACCACTGGTCGGCGCGCCTGAACGCGACGCCGGCCGAGTTGGCCGCGCGGCGATCTCCCTTTGCCGCCTGCGCCGAAGGCTACCGCAAGGTCTGGAACGACATTGCCGACGCCAACGTCATCAAGCTGATCCCGCCCATCTCCAGCGGCTGGGACTGCCGCCCCTGGTCCGGCGGCGCCTCGCCCGTTCGCACGGACCGCACGCCGGAGCAGTTCAAAAAGCACCTTCTCGACTGCAAGGCGTTTCTGGACGACCGCGAGCAGGCCCCCAAGCTCAAGATGGCCGTTATCGGGGCGTGGAACGAGTGGACCGAGGGAAGCTACATCGAGCCCGACAGCACGAACCGATTCGGCTACCTGGAAGCGATTCGACAGGTTTTCGCTCCCCAGTCGCCCAAGCCCGCCGAAGTGTTGCCGGCCGATGTCGGCCTTGGGCCTTACGACCTGCCCGCCGTGCCTTTCGCCACGGCATGGGATTTCACCGGCGCCTCCACGACGCTCGGCTGGGGCAGCTATCTCGGCCCGCTCCGCGTCGCCGACGGCGCCCTGCGGTTCACCACGCGGACCTTTGGCCCGGTCCCCACCAGCACGGCGGTTTGCATTCCGGCGGCCGAGTATCGGCAATTTGTGATCCGCGTATCCGCTTCGCGCGACGTGCCCGCGCGATTGATGTGGGGAACGCCGAGCTATGGCCTGCCGGGCTATCGGATCGGCGGCAGGCCGATACGCGACGGCGAGGAAGCCCCCTTTGTCGAGTTTCTGATCAAGCGCTCGGACCAGCCGCAGGAGATTAAGGTTTCCTTGGCCGACCATCCGCTCTGGCGCGATACGATCACCGTGTTGCAATTCGTCGCTGGTCCCGAGTCGGGCAAGTACGAGGGCATCGACATCGCGATACAATCAATGGCCATGACCCAGTAGATCCCGCCTGCCGGGCGGGATCTGAAGAACGAAGGCGCCCCCCATCGCCTCACCGCCACAAACAATCACACCCCCCACTATTTCAAGATCCCGCCCGGCAGGCGGGATCTACTGCAGCACGCTGTGACACGCAAACCGCGGACAATTGCGTTTTGGGTGGGGCGGCTTCCGCATTGGGAAGTCGAGAATGGCTGGTACTTCGTCACGATCCATCTCGCAGGAGCGATTCCGCCTCAGGGGCGTAAGCGTCTGCACTTGCTGGCTGAGCAATGGAGAAAGGTGAACCGATACGGTTCGCCCCAGTGGCTGCATCTGCGGCGAATGATCTTCCGCGAAATGGAACTCTGGCTCGACGAAGCCGAACAACTCACGTGGCTGCAAAACTCCGATGTTGCGGAAATGGTGGTCGAGGTGATCGAACATCGCCACGAGCGTGGCGACTGGCGCATGCTCTCGTACGTGGTGATGCCCACGCACCTTCACATGTTCTTCGAGTTGGGGCAAGCCGGCCTGAAAGCGACGCTGGAGGACTTCAAACGCTGGACGGGCCATTGCGGAACGCAGTTGTTGAACTTAAAGGATGCGCGATTCTGGCAACGGGAATGGTTCGATCACTGGTCACGCTCCGATGAGGAAGATGAACGGATTGCCACCTATATCCGCCACAACCCCGTAAAAGCCGGCCTGGTGGCAGACCACACCGAGTGGAAATATGGCCACTGGCGCACGTCGCGCCAGTAGGTCCCGCCTGCCGGGCGGGATCTGAAGGACCAAACCGCCCCCAATCGCATCACGGGCACAAACAACCGCAACCCCGACCTCTTCAAACTCCCGCCTGCCGGGCGGGATCTGAAGGACCAAACCGCCCCCAATCGCATCACGGACACAAACAACCACAACCCCGACCTCTTCAAACTCCCGCCTGCCGGGCGGGATCTGAAGGACCAAACCGCCCCCAATCGCATCACGGACACAGAAAACCGCAATCGCCTCTACTTCAAGGTCCCGCCCGGCAGGCGGGACCTACTGCAAACCTCAAAGTGAAACAGCCATGAACCTGCATCCGTCGTTGATCGGACTCGTAGTCTTCCTTGTTTCTACTACCGCCCTTCGCGCCGATGTCGCACCAACCGCCGCCTCAATCTCATCGCTCGACGGCCAGTGGTCGCTCGCCATCGATCCTCAGAACGTGGGCCGCGAGCAAAAATGGTTCGAGAAGCCGGCGATCGAGGGGGCCAAACCGGCCAAGGTTCCGTGGATTCTCCAGGCTGCGTTTCCCGGCTACCACGGCGTTGCCTGGTACGCACGCGACTTCGTCGCACCGCCCAAGCCGGATCCCGCCTCGCAGTGCCTGCTGCGATTCCAACAAGTTGATTACCTCGCCGATGTCTGGCTCAACGGTATCCACGTCGGCAGCCATGAAGGGGGCGAGACACCCTTCGTACTCGACGCGACGGCAGCCGTAAAACCGGGCGAAAAGAACCTCCTCTCCGTCCGTGTGCTCAATCCCACGACGGAGCCGATCGACGGGATCAGCCTGGATCAGACGGCCCGCCGCTGCAAGGTCGTGCCCTTCCGCGCCGGGGCGATTTTCAATCACGGCGGGATCACCGGTTCGGTCGACTTGATCTTTTCCCCGGAGGTCCGTATCGACGACCTGTCTGTCATCGCCGAGCCGGCCGGCGACAAGGGCAAGCTGCAACTTCGCACGGTCGTTCATAATGCCGGTTCCGAGACCAAAAAGGGCGTTCTGGAGTGTAGCCTCGCTTCGGCCCGTAGCGGTGAGACCACCGCCGCGCTACATCTGTCGCGGGAGTTCGCCGCCGGCAGCACAACCGTCGAGGCCGAACTGACCGTCGACAATCCGCATTTCTGGAACCTCAACGATCCGTATCTCTACCGCGTGACCGTCCGAGCGCGCGTCGACGGGGCTTCCGCCTTCGACGAACGATCCACCCGCTGCGGATTCCGCGACTTCCGTTTCACCGACGGCTACTTCCGCCTCAACGGCCGGCGGATCTACCTGCGATGCAGTCATACCTGCAACCATTACCCTCTCGGCATCCAGTTCCCCGAGGATCCCGACTTCTTGCGCCGCGACATGCTCAACATGAAGGTGATGGGCTTCAACGCCATCCGCTTTATTTGGGGCGGGGCGACGCCGGCCCAACTCGACCTCTGCGACGAAATCGGGCTGCTGGTCTACAACGAATCGTATGCCTCCATGCCGATCGCCCAGTCGCCTCAGATGCCCCAGCGTTTCGATGCGGCCGTGGGTGAGTTGATCCGCCGCGACCGCAATCATCCCAGCGTGGTGATCTGGGGACTTTTGAACGAAGCGCACGATGGTCCCACCTTCCGCCATGCGGCTGCCATGCTGCCGTTGGTCCGCTCGCTGGATCCGAGCCGGATGGTGATGCTCAACAGCGGTCGCTGGGACCAGCGCACGGATTACGGCATCGGCAAGGTGCCCGGCATCCGTGTCTGGCCCAAGGATCGGCCCACGGAGCCCTGGGTCGGCATCAACGTCACCGCCCAGACCGTCCACGCGCTGGGAATCACCTGGCCGGCGGGGCACCTGGCGTTGCATCCCGGCCCGGCCAACGAGTGGAGCGTGGTCCGCTGGACGGCGCCGGCAAGCGGACGCGCCGAGGTGTCCGGGGCGTTTGTCGGACTGGCCGGTCGGGCGACAACCGACGTCCACCTGCGGCACAACGGCAGCCCGCTCTTCGACAGCCTCGTAAACCTCAACGACTCGCCCAACGAAGCCAGTTTCCGCAAGACCATCGACGCGGCCGAGGGGGACACGCTCGACTTCGTCGTCGGCACCGGCAACAGCCACTACGGCGGCGATACAACCGGCCTTTTCGCCACGATTGAGTTGGCCGGAAAGACCTACGACGCCACGGCCCAGTTCTCGATGGAATCGAACCCCAACGGCCCCTGGAGCTACGGGTACATCGGCTTGGGCGCGGCGGCATTTGTCCCGTATTCCGCCGCTCAAGACAGTGTGGCTGTCGGAAGCCTGGCCAACCCCGGCTCGTTGGCGTGGGAAGTTGTACTTAAGGACGTGCATAGCTACCCGCGGGTTCCGCATACCGCAGCGATCCTCGCGGCGCTGCGAACGATGGAAGACGACAGCCAACCGGTGTTTCTCACGGAGTACGGGATCGGCAGTGCGGTGGACCTCTGGCGGGCGGTTCGCCACTTCGAGCAGCGAGGCGCCGATGGTTTGGAGGATGCCGAGTTCTTCCGCGAAAAACTCGATCAGTTCGAGGCCGACTGGCGGCAGTGGCGCATGGACGAAGCCTTCGCCCGTCCCGAGGATTTCTTCATGGAAAGCCTCAAGAAGATGGCCGGCCAGCGGACGCTGGGACTCAATGCCATCCGTTCCAATCCCAACATCATCAGTCACAGCCTCACCGGCGCGATCGACCACGTGATGTGCGGCGAGGGCTTGACCACACTCTTCCGCGAACTCAAGCCGGGCACGATCGACGCGATGCACGACGCCTGGGCGCCCTTGCGGTGGTGCCTGTTTGCCGAACCGGCCCACATCGCCCGCGGCGATAAGATTCGCCTGGAGGGCGTGCTGGCCGACGAAGACACGCTCCAGCCCGGCGAGTACCCGGCGAGATTTCAGGTCGTCGGTCCGGATCTTACCCGCGTACTCGATCGCACCGTCACCGTCACCGTCCCCGAGCGGTCCGGCAACGAAGAACCGCCGCTGGCAAGACTATGCTTCGCCGACAACGTGGCGATCGACGGTCCCGCGGGCAAGTACCGTTTCCTGGCCACATTCGAGCGAGGGGCCGCCGCAGCCGGTGCCGCCGCAGAGTTCTACGTGACCGATCCGGCGGACATGCCGGCGGTCGAAACGGAAGTGGTTCTCTGGGGCGACGATCCCGAGCTGGCACAATGGCTGGCCGAGCACCGCATCCCCACGCGACCTTTTGCTTCAGCCGCGCCCGCCAAACCGGAGTTGATCCTGGCCTCGTCCAAGCCGCCGGCGCCCGGCGGGGCACCCGTTTTCGCGGAGTTGACCCGCCGGATCGCCGCGGGATCGGCCGTCGTCTTCCTGTCGCCCGAGGTGTTTGCCCATGGCGATCAGCCCACCGCCTTCTTGCCGTTGCAGCGCAAGGGCACGGTGAATCCGATTCGCGGCTGGCTCTACCTGAAAGACGAGTGGGCCAAGCGCCATCCGATCTTCGAGGGCTTGCCCTCCGGCGGTCTGATGGATTACACCTATTACCGTGAGATCATCCCGGACCTCGTATGGAGCGGGCAGGATCCGCCCGTCGAAGCCGTGGCCGGGGCCATTAAGGCGTCGCAAGACTACGCTTCCGGCCTGCTGGTGGCGGTCTACACCTTGGGCGAAGGCCGCTTCGTCCTCAATACATTACATATCCGTGAGAACCTCCAAACCCACCCGGCCGCCGAGCGGCTGTTGCGCAACATGCTCCGCTACGCCGCACGAGTTCCCTAACGCGGGCTGGGCCCGCAACCCAACGTAGCCT
>JAAYEH010000525.1 GCA_012728855.1 Rhodopirellula sp.
ATCTTCGAGAGAACTTCGCCTGGCTCAACCGCCTCACGTTATCGCTGCTGAAACAGCATCCCGGCAAGGACAGCGTCGCCATGCGACGCCGCTCATGCGGCTGGAATGAAGACTTCTCGAAGTCCTTACCGGGACAAAGGGATAGTGTGCGCTGGCCCTGGCTATGAGATTTCCAATTCCGTTCGCGGCATTACTGTTGGCAGTTTCCGCGTCTGCCGTGTTTGCTCAGGAGGCGACTCGCGAAGACTTCCGGGAGCTTTGTGAATGCTGGGAGGGCCGCTGGGTCGGCGACGTCACCTGGATCGCCGATTGGCCGGGTCTCGGGAAGCGAGGCGACAAGGTCACCTGTTACTGGGAAGCCCGAAGGACGGAGGACGGGCACGCCATGATCGGGAGGTTCTATGGGGGCACTGGTTCATCGACGGATCTCATCTTCTTCGATCCCGGCGCCAAACAGATCAAATGGCTGGTCGTTGAGTCGGGTGGGCGCGTCGGCGAGAAAAAGATGTACAAAAGGGACGGCAAATGGGTCCAGGAGGGAACAGGCACCAACCCGGACGGCGCCAAGATCAAGTACGTCGGCACCGTGACCATCACCGACGACGGCAACACCCACACCTGGACAGGTAGTGCCACGGTCGACGGCAAGAAAACCGACGACCAGCACGATGTCTGGCGGCGAGTGAGCAAGTAGGTTCACAACGACACGACCGCCCGACACGGATCAGAGAAGAGGTTGTGCTTCACTGCGGAGAGAGAAGAGCGATGTTCGACCGTTAATCAAGACCATGTATTTCCACCAGGAGGCAAACGATGACTCGGACGGCAGCTTTCTTGACGGGCGTTGTGTTTCTCGCGTTCTCCGCGGCCGCGCTTGGGGAAGACACCAAGTCACCCGCTTACGAGCACCTCAAGCCGCTCCAATGGCAAATCGGCGACTGGGTCGGCGAGTACACGGCCGCATTCGACCTCGGCGGAGTGAAGAAGGGTGATGTGGTTACCAGCCATGTTTCCTTCCGCTGGATGCTCGATAGAAATGTCCTGGTCGTGGACAGTTATCAGGTAGTCGCCGGGAAGAGGATTCCAAACACGCATGAAATCGCAAGCTGGGATCCCGAGAGCAAAAAGCTGATTGTGCGATTCTACACCACGCAGGGAACCGGTTGCGGCGAGTATGCCCAAATCGGCGACAAGATCGTCCTACCCTGGTCCGCCGACCTCGACGAGGGGAAGTTGAAAGGAACGTCGTACCTTGAGAAGCTTGACGCAGACACGTACCGTTGGCAAGGCCGGGAAGTGGCCCTCGGCGACAAGAAGCTGCCGGATTGGCCGTTGATCACTATGAAACGGAAGACCGGCGCCGCCGCAGGGGAGCTTTGGACCAACTTTCGCGATGCCGCCAAAGGCAAATGGAAAGGGACGGGGAAGCTGCTTCGCGACGGCGAGGTTCCCGAACTTGCCAAAGGAACGAAATTCGAGATCGATTTTCTCTTCGAGCCGGTGGCGGACGAAATGGCCATGACAGGAAGATTCGACTTCCGAATCAGTGGGAAGGACATCACGGCAACCGCTCCCTTCCTAGCCGGATGGGATCCGCAGACGGAACAGATCGCCATCCGCAACTTCTGGAGCATCGGCGGTCTGGAGGAAGTCTTCCTGTCGTCGCAAAAGGGCAAGCAGTTCTTTGGCACCTACACGGGAAAAAGCCCGGGATCTCCACCTCTGAAGGGCCGCATTCGCTGGCAGTTCCACGATGCCGACTCGTACGACCTCACGTTTCTGGACGGCCCGTACAAAGGCCAGGTGCTCAGCTCGTGGAAGCGAGTGCGGTAGTCGCGGGGGCGACCCGTGTGCCGGTAAGTGGAGGAGTATGTTGCCTCAGATGACACTGGAAAGTCGCGGCCTGTGCGGTAGCATCCGTACTCTACGGCGGTCAGAGCTACCTGATCGCAACATACCGTTGTCCCGGCTGCGGCTATCTGGAATCGTACGCGGAATGAACCGGCAGCACGGATCGCTCCGCAACCCGGCAGCCGAGTTGATCTCACTCGGTTGTTACCAGCAGCCGCCTGCGTCCTGATCGGCCAAATAACTGCGGACGGCCCGCAAAAGCAACGCTGTCGACAGCGGTTTTCGCACGAAAGCGGTGGCTCCCTCGCTTATCGCCCGGTCTTGGATCGAAGCTCGGTCGCCGGCGCTCATCATGAGGACCGGCGTTTTCCGGTCGTGCCCGCGAATGTGACGCAAGACCTCGATACCGCTGATGCGCGACCGGTATTCTTACACGATTTCCGCGATTCTGCGTTGACGACGCCCTTCGCCGGATCGAGAATTGATCGTGGTGTCCGAAGGCCCGTGTCAGAAACAAAGGAGTCATCGATGTTGAAACGTCACAAGAGGTCGACCCCATGCACTCGGCGAAGCTTCGTTAAGGTCTCGGCCGCGCTCGCCTCGTCGGTGGCTCTGCCTCAGATCGTACCCGCTTCGGTCTTCGGCGACACCGCCCCCAGCAACCGGATCACGGTGGGGCAGATCGGTTGCGGACACCAGGCCCAGCGGATCGTCCCCTCGTTCTTGGTCCACGACGATGTCCAGATCGTTGCGGTCTGCGACGTGAACCGGGCGGGCCGGGGCTACTACTATCCCGAGCGCTTGCTGGGACGCGAAACGGCCAAGCGGTGGATCGACGAGTACTACGCCGAGAAGGCTTCCGGCGGTGACCCGAAAGCTACCGCCTACGAACGGATCCTCGAGGCAGAGACGGCCAGGCCCGTTGCCGTCGCGCCCAACTCGCCGAAGGTTTCCGCCAGCCGGGGGGGAGGTTGCGACGCCTACAAGGACTTCCGTGAATTGCTGGCGCGCACGGACATCGACGCCGTTTCGATCGTCGTCCCCGATCACTGGCACGCGCTGATCGCCATCGCGGCCATGCAGGCGGGCAAAGATGTGTACTGCGAGAAGCCGCTGTCGCTGACCATCCACCAGGGGCGCGAGATGGTCAAGGCGGTGCGCAAGTACAACCGCGTGTTCCAGACCGGCGCCCAGTTCCGCTCCTGCCCGGGTGTCCGCCAGGCGTGCGAACTGGTGCGCAACGGGCGGATCGGCGAGGTCCGCCGCGTGTACACCACTGCGGCGCCCAACAGCTTTCCCAGTCCGGGACCGGGTTGGCAGCCCCAGCCCGTACCGGACGGCTTTGACTACGACTTCTGGCTCGGCCCAGCCCCCGAAGCCCCCTATCACATCGAGCGCTGCTTCCACCGCTGGCGATACATCCTCGATTATTCCAACGGGCAAACCGCCAACTTCGGCGCGCACACCAACGACATGGCGCAGTGGGCGTTGGGGATGGACGGCACCACACCGGTCGAATTCGAGGACAACGGGTCCGAATTCCTGCCCGAGGGGAGCTTGTTTACCACGGCCGTCAAGACCGCCTTCCGGGCCCGCTATGCCAACGGGATCGAGTTGACTTGCGAGACGGACAATCGCTCGATCGCAAAGTTCGAAGGGACCGAAGGGCGACTGGAAATCAGCCTGGGCGGCACGCCGAAAACCTTCCCTACCAAC
>JAAYEH010000526.1 GCA_012728855.1 Rhodopirellula sp.
CAGCCTGTTCACGGTTTCGCGCCTCGCTCTGCCGGAGTCGTTCTTCGAGTTCGGGAATCGTCATACCGGAAAAGCTATCCGATTCCCGATTTGCCACAAAGACCAGTTTTCAAAATGGACGGATACGCCGGGCTGATGGCAATCTTGATGGGACGCGATCATCTGCCGCTCGCTGAAAAGCGCATCGGCCAAGTTCCCACCGCAAGGCCGTGGCCCGGATCGAGACGCATCAGCGGCAAAGCGGCTGCCGGTACGCACGTTCGCCGAAGATCAATGATGCCTTCAGCCATAGCGTCTCATTTCTTCATCATCGACCGCCTCGGCGCGTCTGGTAGTGCTTTCGCATCGCCTCGATGTCGAGCGGCTTGTCGGTCGTGCGGTTCCACCACTCGCCGGCGCGATGGGGATCGTAGTTGGGGTTTTTCGTGGTCATGCGGGCGCCGACCCGCTCTCGCCAGGCGGCAAGTTCTTGCTGGAGCTGTCTGGCGAGTTCCGGTTTCGCCGCCGCCAGATCGTTCGATTCGCCGATGTCGTTTTCGAGGTGGTAGAGTTCCCGTTTTTCATCGTCGAAGAACTCGATCAACTTCCACTCACGGGCTCGAATCGCGCCGGCCGGTCGCGAGTGGTGATAGTGGGGATAGTGGAAGTAGATGGCGTCGCGCGGGAGCGTCTGGGTCGGATCCTCGAGCAAGGGAACCAGGCTCGTGCCGTCGATCGGCTGCTGGGGCAGTTGGGCCGACGCGATCTCGCAGAAAGTGGAGAGCAGATCGGCCGTGGTCGCCGGCTCATCGCAGACGCTGCCCGGCGCCACGACGCCCGGCCAGCGGACGATCAAGGGCACGCGAATGCCACCTTCGTAGAGCGTCCCCTTTTCGTCGCGCAACGGGGCGTTGTCCGAAATCACGTCGCCCACGCCCGTGAACATCATCCGGATGCCGCCGTTGTCGGAGGTGAAGACGACAATCGTGTCGTCGCTCAAGCCAAGCTCCTTCAGTTTGTCGAGAATCCGACCGATGCTGGTGTCGAGGTCTTCGACCATCGCCGCGTAGACCGGGTTGTTGACGCCTTCCTCCGGTTTCGGCTTGTTATCGTATTTGGCCGTCGTCTCGGCTCTCGCCTCGACGGGGATGTGTACGGCGTGGTGTGACAGGGTGACAAAAAACGGGCGATCCCTGTTCTGTTGGATGAACCACAAGGTGGCGTCGGTCAGAAAATCAATCGATTTCGGCCCGGGCTTTTTGGTCGTTCTCCACTTCTGAAAATCCTTGCCTAACTGCCGCTCGGTGACTTGATAGCCCAGCTTTTCCGGCTCCGGTCCCAAGTGCCATTTGCCGAAATAGGCGGTTTGGTAGCCCGCGGCCGCCAGGCAATCGCCGGGCGACCGGATCCCTTCGCGAAGCTCGTGCTCGATCGGCGGAACGATGAGCTTCTCGAAAGGACGCCAGTGGCCGGGGATGAAATCGGTGATCCCCGTCCGCGCGGAGTACTGGCCGGTCTGGATCGTCGAACGTGTCGAGGAGCAAACGGGCGTGGCGGCGTAGAAATCGGTGAACCGCACGCCATCCCTCGCCAGGCGGTCGATCGCCGGCGTTTCATGAAACTGATGGCCGTAACAGGCCACATCGGGCCAGCCCATATCGTCGATGAGCAGAAAGACGATGTTCGGTTTTCGTCCGGCCGCGTCCGCCGCGACTGCCGGCGCGAGGAATACCAGCGAATCAAGGCAACACAATGTCGCCAGCAGTAGGCGTTTCGTCATTGTACCCTCCTCACGGGTCGCACTTTTCCAGTAAGCCGTACGCAAGTAGCAACAGTCCCCGCTTTGTCAGGGTTCCTTGGACGCGGCGGCCGTTTGGCGATTCTAGATCATCGCGATCACGCACACCAGAACCAAGAAGGAGTCGGTGGCGTTTACAGTTTGAGGCGTTCTTTGGCTACTGCTACCGCTCCGCGTATGCGAATACTTCAACAGAGCGGATGCACGGCAGCCTCACGGTGAAACGGTGCGGGGCCATGGAATGCCTGGTTTTCGTTTCAATGTACGATGCTTTCCGGGTTCTTCCGGGTTTCTTGTGGGGAAGAACAGTGCATAACGGGTCCGTTGGGATGTCGTCAGCCGGTGCATCCCTGCGCCTGCCGATGGTCCGGCGACCTCGCAGGGCTCGGGAAACCCGTGAACAGAGAAGAGGCACCGGTACTTTTGTCGGGAGTACCGGTGTCTCTTCTCTGTTCCGCGTCTTGCAGCGCAGAGCCAGGAGCCTGCGATTTTCCGGGCAGGCCAATGCGTGTTGTCGATGGATTCTATGGAAGTGCCTGGTTTTCAGGCGAAGCCGTGTTGGTATCGATCGTTTTCCTGTTCCGCTCGATCAACGGGTCACTGAGCCGCTGCTGTCGTATATTCATCCAGCAATCTCCGAAAGGTTCGATACTGAACCACGGTCACGTGCGGCGGCGTCTGGTGGTCGACGCTCGGAATGAATCCTCCGGATCGCATCAAAGGGAGCAGCCGCTCGAACTCGTTCCGCATGGCTTCCTCACCCTTGTCCATCACCATCTTATCAAAGTGTCCCACCAGGCAGAGCGGCGGGAAGGCTCGACGCAGGTCGATTCCGTCGACCCCCGCCTGCCGCTCCAGCGGCAACACGCCGCGAATTCTCTCGCGCAACAGCCAGGGCACCATGAGGGTCACGTCGCCGTCCGTATCGACAAACGGAACGATGTCCTTCTCCAGCAATCATGGCACGACCTGCCGATAGTAGGGCGCGATGAACTCGTCGAAATGCCGCTCGGAGATCATCGGGCCGTTGTTGTAGGACATGTCTTCCGCGATCGTAGCGAACGTCGGTACACATACCTTTTCGACCTGATCGAGAATCTTCAGATTGAAGTCGGTCAGATCGTTATGTCCTGTCCACGGGTCGATGCGGCGGACGAGTGTGCCGGTGGTGCGGCCACCAGAAGATCTCTCCCGCGCAATTCCTTACGAAATGCTCCCGGCAGAAGATCGCCAGCGAGGCTCCGGCCAGGAGCCACAAGATCACATCCCCCGGTGCAATGCACATCGCCAGTGCCGCCCCGAGGAGAAACGCCGCCGTGGAGACAATCGCCTGCTCAACGCGATACCTCTTCATGGCTCACCTCCTGATGAACAGTTGAAGCGAGACACCCTAGCGCATTGAATTCTATCCGCGGCCGTCGAACTGTTGTACGGATTTAGCCCAGTTTTGTCGAAAACGCGTCTGTCGGGGGGGCTTTGGGGAGAGCGGAGAGTCAAGAGTCGAGAGTCAAGAGCCGATCGGATTGCCTAGCTCTCGACTCTTGACTGTGGACTCTCGACTCTTTCCCACCCCCTTCTCGGCTCAGCGGTCGTCCCGATCGGGAGGTTCCGATCCGGCGATCGCAGCGAGCAAGGCCACGGCCGCCGCGGAGCTGACTACCAAGACGACGAGCACGATCATGCTGGCACGCGGTGGAACCTCCAGCCAACGGAGCCCGCCGAAGAGGAGGGCGATCGCCACGGCGGCCGCCAAGAGCGACCGCAGACGAAACTGAAGCGGCGGCGGACGGTGTTGCTCGGGGGTCATCGCTGCCACGTCCGGAACCGCTGGATCGCCGTAAGGATTCCCTCTCGCCGTTTCTCGAACACCGCAAAGGTGGCCATTACCGCCGTGCAGAGCACGATGCAAAAGACCCAGAGGATCCACGTTTGCCGCTGGTCCACGGCGGCGTATTTGATCATCGTTACCACGACCAACATCAGGAACGTCGAGCCCATGTAGAGGAACGACCGGATTCGCAGCACCACTCCAATCAGCACCCCCGCCATCGACAGGAAGATCAGCGTCATCGGCAGCGCCACCGACTCGCCGATCGAGCGAAGATACTCACTGCTCGAGGAGACGTAGACCACGCTGAGCGCGATGTAACGCAGCGCCGTACACTGCGAACCGGTGAGCCGGTCGTGGTTGAGATGCTCGGCGAGCAGAACGACCAGCGCAAAAGGGATGAGCCAGAGCTGCGGGTGGTCGACGAACTGGAAATCGAGCTGGAACCACAGAACACAGAGTCCCACCGAGAGAACCACGCCCGATAACGCCCCGTACACGGCCGACCGCCGCGTCACCGCCAACAAGCCATAGAAGACGCCGGCCAGCAGCCAAAGCGCGGGCGTGGCGCCGGCAAAGCCGATGTGCGGCTCCTCTTCGAGAAAGAACCAAAACCCGATTGCCGGGGCGATCGGCAGCAGGGCGGCGGTCCGCATCAGCGGCTCGGCGAGCACGGGCAGCCCTCGGCGTTGGAAGAATTCGCCCAGCGCCGCCCCAGCGAAGGCCACCCCGAGCACGAACAACATCCAGTACTGCCGGACGATGCCGAGTTGGAACCACTCGGGCACGGTCAGCCAGAAGTGCAGACCGACGAGCGCCGCGAGCACCTCCGCGGCATAGACGTAGACGGTCCGGCCGCGGTCGCTCATCCCGAGCGGATCGAGACGCTCCAGCACTGCGAATGTCAACGATGCTCCGATCAGTCCGGCCAGTGCCGCCGCGACAATCAAGACAGCGGGAAGTGCCAGGGGAGCACCTTCGCCGGGAACATAAAGCACCGCCTCCTGGATGAACACGGCGGCTAACGACAGCAGCGCCAATCCGCCGAACCACGGTGCGACGCGGCGGGCCGCGTCGCGCCAGTCACTTGCCGGTGGAGGTTGCTGAAAAAGGGGACAGGCACCGCAACGAACAGTGGTTTGGCTCGCGGGCAGATACGAGATGTTGCGGAGCCAGTCCCCTTTTTCAGCAGCCTCCCGTATCACGCGTGGAATGCCCAATCCACTGATAAGGGTCATTAGGACGGCGGTGACCATGACTACAACCGTCCGATGCAACCACGGCGCCGCAATCGCCGGATCGAGTCCCGCCCAGCCCGACTCGGCCAGCAGCATCAGTCCCAACAGAAACGCCAGGGTTTGCCAACCGCTCCGCGTCCGCCCGCTTGCCCAGCGGATGGTCAAGAGGGCCGCCGGCAAGAGCATGGCGATCGTGAGGGGGCCCGCCGGTCGTCCGGCGAGTCGAGCGAGGATCGGATTGCCGACGTCGAGAAAGACTGGATCCAACGAGATCCACAGACTAAGCCCGGCCGCCGTGAGCGTAAGGACCATCTGCGCCGCAGGAAACCACGCCACCGTCCAGCGATCTTCCGACGGAATCCGCAACGCCGCGGCAAGCTTCTTCACTCTCGGCAACCACCAGCCCACCGACGCGCACAGCAACACAAATGCTCCGAGCGTCAGCACCGCCGTCCACACGAACGCGTAACGAGACAGTCGTTGGACGCTCAGCGCCAAGGCCAGTCCGGCCAGTGCAGTTGCGTAGAGCGAAGCGAGAGGAAAGCGGGCGCGGGCGTCCCAGAGGAGCACGATGGCGGCCAGCGCGGTGGCGCCCAGGGCGTACCAGGAGTTGCGCTGCGGCGCCCCGTGTGCGATCGTCAGAACGTCGCTTGTCACCATCGCCCAGGCGTAGACCGCCAGCAGCACAAGCCCGGTCAACGCTGTCAGATGGGATATTGGCAGTCGTCGCTCGGCGCCCTCCAATGCCGGAACACCGCCGCGGTGGGCCTTCTCCAGAAGCGACCAGAGGATCGCTGCCGCCGCAAATGCCAGGACGTTCATCGTCGCCAGGCCGCCCGCTGTCGCTTCCGGTGAGATCCACCAGAAGACGATGCCGGCCACGTTGAACAAGACGGCGGATGCCAGGATAGAGATTGGCTGCCGCAGCCACATCCCGAGTGTGCCCGCCATCAAGCTGACGCTTGCGATCGCGCCGAGCGACCACCAGGGACGCGCCGGGTCGGTAGTGCAGTGGACTAAAGCGAGCGCTAATACCGCCGCGGCAATCGCGGTCACCCAACCCTGCACAAGACGCAGCCCCGACCCCTTCCTGTGGCGCAAAAATGCCCGTGGCGAGCACGATCAGCCCGACCACGGCCCACGATGCGGTCAGTACGTGATAGGCAGCCCATCCGCCCGCCGCCGGTCCTATGCCACCGGCGACAAGGCATGCATATAAAACGCCTCCGCCAAGCCCCAGGCCGGCGAGCACGTCGATCCCTTGTTGCGGCCTCACTTGCCACAAATACCAGGCGGCGACGACTCCCGTCAGCACCAGGGCAACCCAGCCGGCCGGCGCCGCCAACAGCGGCAACCAAGCGGGGAGCGAGTCCGGATCGGCCAGCAGCGCGGCGACCGGCGGCACCAACAGAACCGCATTGCCGATAACCCCCAACGCTGTCTGGATACCCAAGAGCGGACTGATCCCGATCGAAAGCTCGCGGAGTTCGTAGAGCCGCCGGCGCGCCGCGAGCCAGACCAGGGCCACGGCCATACTGGCGATCACGTTGGCTTGTCCCATGAGGATCAGCCATGCCTCGGCGGTGAGTGTCCGGCCACCGGCTGACTGGACGTACCAGACCA
Organism: Rhodopirellula sp.; assembly: GCA_012728855.1. Taxonomy (GTDB): domain Bacteria; phylum Planctomycetota; class Planctomycetia; order Pirellulales; family Thermoguttaceae; genus JABWBD01. The sequence goes on from JAAYEH010000526.1 coordinate 6,467, forward strand.
CCAGCGAGGCGGCGAGGTTCACACCCGGCGCGGCGGCAAAGGCCCATCCCTCCTCGCGCCGCCAGTAGCCCATCGTGGCGCCGGCAAGACTCGCCACGGCAATGGCCGCCGCCGCCCAGAGCAATTCGACGCCGCCGCCGTGGAAGAAGGCGGTCTTCAGTCCCAGGGCCACGGCCAATAGCCCGGCGATGGAGACCCACGTCGACGCCGCTCGCAGCAGAGTCTGCGGCGGTCCCTCCGCGCCCGGCAGCGTGCGAAGGCCGGCCACCCACCATGCGGCTGCTACCGTCACGAGAGAATAGGTCGCCCAAGCGAGCATCAGCGTGCGATAGCCCCACTCCGGCGCATCGGGCAAGAGGGCTCGCACGGTGCAGGCCAGCAGTGCCAACGCCGTCATGCCCGCCGCTCCGGCCAAATTGGGCGACATCCTAACGCCTGCTTTCGCTCGGTGGAGTACTAGCGACGCCACCGAGAGGATCAAGGCAGTCCAGCCGATCCAGGAGCCGGCGGCCACCGTCCAGCTTTGCCAGCGGTAGGGGTAGAAAACCAGGGCAACCAGCGCCGGCCCCAACAGTATTGTGTTTCCCAGCACGCCCATCGCGAGTTGCAATCGCATTAACGCCACCGACGACTCGGCACGGGGGCCTTCGCGCCAGACGTCGAGCCACTGCCGCGCCACCAGCCACAGGATCGCCCAGGCAGCGGCCGCGATCGTGGCCAGTTGCACGACGACGGCCAACTGCGTCGCGCCGAATGTTCGGTGCGTGAGCAGATAGCCCAGTACGACGGTGAGTTGAACGACCAGTCCGGCGGAAAAGGCATACCCGGCAGAAGCTTCGCGGACCGCCAGCACCACCAGGCCGCCGATCACCAGCAACAGCGGGACGGCGTAGGAGATCTCCGCGCCAATGCGGTCGAAGAATGTTCCGGCCAAAGGCCCCGATGGCTCAACCGCGGCAAGGCGCAGCCCCGCGGCCACGAGCGTTACACTGAGCACAGGCAGGAGTGTCGTTGCCACGAGCGTGGTTCGGGCGATCGAGGAACCCAAAGGCGTCACTTCCACGTTGGCACGCACCGACTGGGCGGCTGCGAGGAGTTGCCGCCGCCCGGCGATGGCGGCAGCCGCAAGCAGAAACGTCGATGACGCTGCCCAGCGCAACGCTGACGCCGTGGCCAACTGGCCGCCGAATGGCCCTGCAATCAACGCGGGCGGTGTGGCCGCCGCGAGCAGACTGCTTACCACTTCCGCTTCACGCCACCGGTGCCAAAGCGCGACGATCAGACCGGTGGCCAACAGGCCCAGTAGCAACCACGCAACCGGCCCGAAGGCTTCCAGCGGCGCGCCGGCTGCCCGCCGGCCCAATTCGGCCGTGCAGCCGGGGAAGAGACTGATGGCGACCAGCAGAGCTTGCAGGAGAACGACCGCGTGGCCCACGGCTCGATCCACACTCGGTCCACCACCATCGAGTAACTGCTGCGCGGTGGTATTTCTACGCAGGAGTATCCGCGCCGCGAGCCAGCCGAGCGTAAGCGCTGCCAGTCCGATTCCATAGATCTGCAACACGCGAGGATCGGCCAGATCGACCGGTTTGCCGACGTTCCAGGGATGCTGTTGGATCCATGCCGTCGCCGCGGTGAGGGTGGTCACAGTCAAGGCCGCCTGGGCCGCTGCAAACATCGCCGGCCAACGGTTGGTCCAGGCGATTACCAGCCAGATGGCCGCCAGCCAGCCGAGACAACCGGCCATCCAAACGGTTTCGTCCCAGGAACTGAGGAAGATTGCCGGAATCGCCATTGTGGAAGTGGCCAGCGCGATCTCGCCCAACGGCTGGGTGTAAACACGGCGGATCGCTTCGCCGACGTTCTCCGGCGCGCCGCTCTTGAGCCACCACTGAAGCGCCAGGCCGACCACGACCGAAACACTGGCGTGAGTCAACAGCGCGATCAGCCACGGCTCTTCGACCCAACCTGTATCGTTGAGGACGAGCGTGTGGATCAGCCCCGCCAGCGCAACGAGCGAGGCGATGTACGTTCGCGGCGGCGACCGATAGCCCCAGGCGAGCAGCACCCACAACGCTGCGGCCAACAGCGCCGCCACGGCCAGTTCCGGCGAGCCGCCGATCGCTTGGCGCTCGGACCACGCCGTCCAAACGCCTACCGTCACGGCAAGCCCTGCGAGAAGTTCAGCCACGTGCGCAGCGGGTAAGCGATAAGTTTCCAGCAGTCTCGTGCGATCGGATGCTGCGGGGGTCTCCAACCAGGGTGTGCCGGGCTGGTTCGAGATGCGATTGAGAACTGCCGCGGCGGCGCCGAGCACGACCGCCTCGGCCGCCAGCACTGTGGCCCACACCGGCGCGAACCCGCCGACCTGCCAGCGAAGCGCCCAGAGCGTTGCCGCGGAGAGCAATCCCAATCCCAGATACGTCAGCAACGGCCGGCGAAGTCGTGTGTTGGCGGCCAGGATGGTCGCCCCATAGAGACTATACAGCGTCACAGCCACCGGCAGCGACCCAGCGCCGCCGTTCAGCGCGTGTCCGGTCACGTTGAGCATGCTGCACCCTGCCACGAATCCAGCGCCTGCCGCGTAAGGCAACGCGTGCTCTCGGCGGCCGGCCCACTCCAGCAGACCCGCGATAAGCCCAAATAGCGCGACCAGTCCGGCGAGCGCCGCACTGCTCTGCAGCCCCACCGCCAGACGGACCATTTCGCGGCTGGTGTATTCGTCCGGCACCCAGGAGAGGTTTTGCACGGCGACGTGATATGCCGTCAAGTAGACGACCGCTACGGCGGCAACGGCGCCGGCGTGGAGCGGAGCCAAGTCGTATCGAAACGCCATCCAGGCCAGCGCGGCCGCCGCCAACCCGCCGGTGAGAAGTACCGCCGTCGGATCGGGCCATGCCAGGACCACAGCCGTCGCCATCACCAGTGCGGCCGTGAGCGCCAAGGCGGTTCCGGCGGTGCGGTACGGCGCCAGGGCCTTGTCTTGCGTGGTTCGCCGGACCACGGTGAGACCGGCGGCGAGCAGCGGGATTGCTGCGAGCACCGCCAGCAAGGAAGTGTGGTCCAAGGTGGAGGCAAGATCGGCGGCCCGGGCGCCACGCTCGATCAGCAGGCCCAACGCCACCGCCAGAGAGAATGTGCCGGTGCCCAACAGAGTGAAAAACGCCTCGGCGGCAGGTTTGTCGAGATCGTCTCGGCCGCCGAAGCGCGGCAGGTAGAGCAAGACTGCCGCCGCCAATACGCCCACGGGAATCAGTCCAACGGCGGCCAGCGTCCAGCCTTCGGCGCCCCAGCCGGTGAGCCTCGCCACCAGCAACACCGCGGCTGAGTTGCCCACAACGGCGGCCGTCTGGTGCCAACGTCCACCCGGCAGGATCGCCTGAGCGGCCAGCGATATGAGCCAAGCAAAGATGCCCAGTGAGACCAGTTCCGTCGCCAGCGTCATCAAGCTCCAGTGTTCCCGGGACAGGCTTGCCATCGCCAGGAAGTTCAAGGGAACCAGCAACGCGGCGATCCAGAGCAGCACGCGGCCGATCGACGGAAGCTTCCAGCGGCGATGACAAAGCAGCCCCATGCCAAAGAAAGTTGAGGAATACGCGACGAAGATCGCGAACTTCAGGTAGGGAGTCTGTTGGAGCGTCTCCCAGAAACTGATCACCAGGGCAATCGAGGCCCCTACGATCACTAGTCCGGGAAGGAGTACACAGACCAATTCGGCCCAGGGGATATTCCGCTCTTCGAGAAAGGCCGCCAACGTCTCCAACAGAGGCTTGCGGGGAGGCCGCGGCGGCGCTGCCGGCTTGGGGGGGGTGACCGGTCGTGGCGGGGAAGGTGGCTGGACTGCGATAGCGGCAGGCCGAATTGCCGGCTTCGCCGGCGGCACCGTGCCGCGAACCGATTCGGCCAGGATGATCGGCTCTCTCTTTTCCACGGGTTTCCGTACCGGCTCCTGTGGCTCGAGTCGAGCAACTGGACCCGTGGAGGGGGCCAGAGCTTCGCGGCGCTGTTGTGCCTTGGCCTGCAACTGCTGGATCGTGGCGGGTTCCAGGAGTCCTTCGGAGGCAAGCCGCTTCACCTGCCGCTCGAAGACCAGAAGGTCGGCTAACTCTCCGGCGGCAGGCCCGCGGACATCGTGACCACACCAATCGCAACGCGATGCGCGACGCGAGGTCCATCGCGTGCAATACACGCAACGGACGCGGTCGTCTCGATCCGTGGAGCCTTCAGAGCCTGCCAGGGTGCGAAACAGTAGAGCCAAGCCGGCCCAGATCCCGTGCCCCACGACGGTCACCACGAGGAGGACAATGAGCAACGTCAGAAGGACTTGTGCCATCATGCGTCCTCTGTGGTTCTAAAGAACTAGCCGAGGTGCGGTCAGGCTGGAATGCCTGACGTACACAGGGCTGTCACTTAATAAGGCTCCATTGTTTCACCCCTATAACGCCACGACAATCGGCCCGTGGGCACCCGATCGGCGTAGACGCCTCGGTTTGATAACTCTTGTCGGTTAGATGAAATCGAGGCGTCGCACGGGCAGTGGCGGAGGCCGTCAAAAACTTGCATTCGCGGTGGGCGGAACTCCGAAATCAGCTAGTGGTCGAAACGTGCCTGGCCGGCAGTTCGATACGGTTGCCCCTAGTCGTATCGAAAAAAGGGCAAGGTTCAAGAGATTGTGAACCGCGCCGAAAATGGACTTCCCCGCCGGCTCACGGACGAACGCTACCGGCCCAGGATTTCCCTCCCTCCAATTTCGTAAAGGCGGTCCCCCTGCCGTCGTTTAGGGAACATTCCATGCAACCGGTGAAATCGGAATCGTCCAGAAGCGCCGAACTCGAACGGCTCCGCCGCGAGTTGTTGCGGCGAATTGTAGAAACTGAGCACCAGCGGCAGGTCGCCCGTCGCATGGCGGTCAAGTGAGGTGCGCCGCCGCGTGAAGCCACAGGTGTGCCTGGTAATCCTGCTGGCCGCCGCAACCGTTGTATTCGGGCACTCGGTCGCTTGTGGCGGCCCGGCTCCGAGTAGGGCTCCGGTTCCGGCCGGAATGCACCCGGCCGTGGTGCGCGTGATCTCGCCCGAGCGCAACGGTATGTCGCTGGGATCGGGCACCCTAGTCGCCGTCTACGCGGACCACGGATTGGTTCTTACCAACTGGCACGTAATCTCCGATGCGGCCGGCCAGGTTCAGGTAGTATTCCCCGACGGATTTCGCACACCCGCAACCGTGCTCAAAGCAGACCGCGAGTGGGATTTGGCCGCGTTGGCGATTTGGCGTCCCAACGCGTCGCCGGTGCCGATCGCCTCGCAGCCACCACGCCCCGGCGATCCGCTGACGATCGCGGGCTACGGGAGCGGCCGGTATCGCGCAGCGAACGGTTGGTGTACCCAATACGTCTCACCCGGTCGAGGGCAGCCGTTTGAAATGGTCGAACTCTCCGTCGCCGCCCGGCAGGGTGATTCCGGCGGACCGATCTTCAACGCCCGCGGCGAACTGGCAGGAGTGCTCTTCGGATCCGGATTCGGTTCCACGGCGGGGAGCTACTGCGGGCGGGTCGAGCGATTCCTTTCACCGCTCTGGGGCGACTTCCAGCGGCTTCAGCCGAACCCGAACGCGATCGCCCAGCGCGCGCCGCAGACTGAGCCGGCAAGGCCAACCGAGCCGGATTCGCAGTCCATGCCCCGGCAACCGCCGGAAAACTACTGGTCCGTCAAGCAACCTGCCAGTAAGCCGCCCGTCGCCTCCAGTCCGCCGACGCCGGTTATCCCGCCGGTAGCCGCGATTGCGGCAAGACCGCCGGTCGGTTCAGCGTACGAGAAGTCCGCCGGCGCGGATTCAGTGCAGTGGACTGCCGCGGCGCCGACTTCTCCGCCTGCCGACGCGGTGGCAAACTCCCAAACGGACATCAAACAATCGGGGCCGCCCGCGAGCAGCGATTTTCCGGGAACCACTCTCGGTGAGCAGCTCAAGACGATGCTTGCGGCAATCGGCGCGTTTGCTATTCTGTTTCATAGCTTGCGGCTGCTGGCGGTCGCTCCGGAACAGAAATCTTGACAGTGGGTCGGCCCGTGGGAGTTTTGCAACGAACGGGAGTCGACTTGATGCCGTTTGTCCTTGCTTCACTCCCGGCTCCATTTCTCGGCGCGAGCGCTGGGCCGCAGGGCGTCGGACCGCAATCCCATCTTCTCGAAAGGGATCGGTTGAAATCCGGGCACTTTCTCGAACGCTTCCGCGTTCGGCCGTAAGCGGAAGTCGCCCCCCTCGAAGTCGACGAATCCGGGATCCTTCTGCGTTGCCCAGTTTTCCTCCGGCGGACACTGCCAGTTGCCGCCGCTGAGTTGGTCGCAGAGGACCATCACATTGCGGACGGCCCGGTTAACGCGTGGCTGGCCGGGCTGCGGATCCATGAAGCCGACGAGTTCCGGGTAGCGCGTTGTATAGGGCGGGCTGGTGATGTCGACTTCCTGGAGGAGCCGCTCGGTCCAAAGGCAGTCCTGTCCTCCCCCGAGCGCGGCCTTCCAACGCTTGTCGTTCCAGGGGGCCGAGCCAAGCGCGCGGCGGCACTCGATGAAGATGTTGTTCTCGGCCAGGTTGCCGTGTCCGCCGTGAGAGAAGACGGTGCCGAAGGAGCCTTTACCGGGTTCGCCACAACGGAAGAAGACGTTGCCGAAGACGGTGTCTCCTCCGTCGCCGTCGTCGAAATAGATGGCGGCGTTGCCGTGGCCCATCGGACTGCCGATGTGATGCCAGAAGTTATAACGGATCACGTTGCCGCGGCAGGAGGGATTGCGGCCCTTGTACAGCGCTCCGCAGTCGTCCGTTTCCGTGCAGACGTGATGCACCACGTTGTATTCCAAGACGTGGTCGTTGCCCTGGATGCCGATGGCCTGGTGCGGCGCGTCGTGGACCAGATTGTTCGCCGCTCGATTGCCGACGCCGCCCAAAATGAGCCCGTACGCGGAGGTGAACTGGTGACGTGAGAAGTCCCAAATGTGATTATTCAGCGCCTCGTGCCCGGCTGGCGTCAGCGACTTGCGGTCGCCCCCTTCGAGGAGCAGTCCGCCCGTGCCTGTGTCGTGGATGTCGCACGCCTCGACGCGATGCTCGGCGCCGCCGGAAACGCGGATGCCAAGCTGCCGCAGGTTGCGGACGCGGCACGCCTCGATCCGCACGTCCGTGCCGCCGCTCACTTCGACCCCATCGGTTAGCCCGGTCTCCACGATGAAGCCGCGAATGGTCACGTGATTGCAGTTTTCCAGTGAGAGAACCGGCTCGTTCAACGTGGAAAGGACGATGCGGGCATCCGCGACGTTGCCCGGAGGCCAGAAGTAGAGCCGTCCGGCTTGCCGATCGATGTAGAACTCGCCCGGCCGGTCCAGTTCTTCCAGCAGGTTCAGCGCACAATAGCGGCGCGGCGAGGGGTTGCCCTGCTTGACGCTGTATAGGTGCGGCTCGGCCAGCGTGATCTGCCGGTTCTGGCGATCGATGGCCTTGATGCGGATCACCTCATCGTACCAGTCGAAGCACCAATAGCCTTGCAGCCACACGCCGGCCTCGACGTTCCAGCGGTTGGGCCGTTTGCCGTCGTACTGAAAGATGCCGGGCCGACCCGAGTGGTCGCCGATACGAGGGTTTGAGCCGGAGTCGATGATTTTCGCGATGGTGGCCCAGTCGTCGTTGGGCCAGTGGGCGAGTGTCATGCGCTCGTCGTTGTAGAACAGTTCGGGAACCGCCGGCGCGCCGCGGTATCGGACCGGAAACTCACCGAGCCGAGTAACGCCCAATGCTTTCAGGTCCGCGGCCAGCACCTTGCCGTGGGCGGCCGGTTCGAGTCTGGCGAGAACGCTGCTTTCGCTCACTGCTTGAAAGGCCGCGGGCGGCACGCACTGGCCGCCGCAGAGTCGGACCTCTTTGCCGGGCGCGGCTTGATAGCGGACCCTCGCCTTGGGACTGCCGGAGTCGTTCGGTCCCAGCGAAAGCGTCTGATCGAGGAAGTACGTTCCATCGCCGATCTCGACGGCAACAGCCTGATCGCCGGTCGCGGTTTGCTTCCACTTCCGCACGGCGTCGCGAGCCCGAGCGATGGTGGCAAACGGTCCGTCGTCGCCGGCCGCGTTGGGCTCGGGTAGTTTGCCCGACCAGGCGTCGTTTCCGCCGGTGGCCACGTAGAATCGGACTCCCACCGGCGCCGTCGGATCGGCGAACAGCGAGCCGGACAAGAGCACCGCGAGGATCATAACTAGTGTCGCCAAGAACGGGTGGCTACTCAAGGTTCGGACTCCTTGGAAAAATCTCTTCTTGATTTGGCCGCCGACATTATAGCAGCCACCGTTGCTCGCTCTCGCAGTGGGCAACTTCGATCTGAGGGCGAGGTTCCGCGGAAAGCAGGCGAAAGGTAAGGGGGACGACTCGGCTGTGCAATGCTCCGTCGGAACCCGGCTCACACGACGCGACTTGGACCAGCACACCTGACTGGCAACGCCACAACTCAAGTCGCCATGGCCGGCGGTCGACAATCAACAGTTCCCGCACCCCGAGTCGCTGGTAAAAAGGGAGTTTCTCGCGGGTCTTATCGCGGAGGCTGACGATTTCCACAAGAAAGTCGGCTGCTCCCATCCAATGGGTGCCGAGATTCTCGGCGCCTCCGTCGCTGAGAAACAGGGCCACGTCGGGACAGCGGTAATCCTGCTCCCAGTCGTCGGCTCGATCGCTGAGGTTGACGCCGGCACGAACCTGCCCCAGCCCGGGCCGACCCACAATATCTTCCAGGACATAAGCCAGGCGGGTGACAATCATTTGATGTTCATCGTTGGCCAGAGGGCCCATCATATAAACACCTTCCCAGACTTCGTCGTATCGATCGGCGCCCGTCACCTTGCGGTGCTCTCGCAGTTGATCTTCCAGCCGGGGATCGTCGATGATAGTCGTCATGGTTCTTGCTCCGTATCCGCCTCTCCGCTCGCGGCGCCATGTTGCTTAGCCATCGGGATTGTCGATCAACTCCTGCAGTCGACGTCGCAGTTCGGGCTGGAACCGAACCAGCCACGTTGCGTCGATCAAGCCAACGTCGAGCATGTCTAGCAGATGCACTTGGTCCTTCCGTCGAAAACTCGTCAGCTTCATGCGGACCAGAGACTCCAGCGGCAATGTGCGAATTTCCTCGATCTGTTCACAGTCGTCAATCTCGGGAACCGCTTCAACATATTCCCGACGGACCTTCTCTCCGGCAAACACGACGCGTACCGCGTCGCGGGCTTTGGCATCGGGACCGTCCAGGAACATGGTGACTCCCGCCGCCCGCCGGAAGATGAACCCGACCCTTTCCAGAGCATCGACGGCTGCTGTCAAATCGTCCCTCTTCAAGATAATGTCGACGTCCTTCGTGTTTCGAACGGCCGATTCATCCACCTGGGCGACCCAAACCTGCACGGCATTTCCGCCGACAATGGCGTAAGGAATGCCTCCAGCATCGAGCGCCTGTGCAACCCGCCGCATTCGATCCTTGACCTTCTCCACAGCTCGCTCAATCCTTTCCCAAAGAGCGTCACCGGTGTATCGAATCTGAACCATATCCATCAACCCGCTTCGGAGTTCGACGAGTACTTTATTTGCATGCTCCCACCCCGCACTTTCCCTTCGCGGCATCTTCTCTCATTCTAGCTGTCCCGCCGGGATGGTGCCAAGTCTGCAACTGACCGCGAAGGAGGCTTTCGCTGCGTTGTTCAACGTGTAGAATGGACGTGCCGGCAAGACTTGCGCGACGCATAGCCCCCTTCTCCCCCTCACGAACCAACAATGCCCCAGCCACACTCCGACGAATTCGAACAGGCACTCCGCGCGAATCTCCGTGGCGAAGTGTTTTTCGATCTCATGACCCGTGGCCTCCATGCCACCGACGCCAGTCACTACCAAATCCTGCCGCAGTGCGTGGTCGTGCCGGTCGACGAGGCCGACGTCATCGAGGCGGTGACGATCGCCGGCCGGTTCCAGGTGCCCATCACGCCTCGCGGCGGCGCCACGTCGCTTTCCGGCCAGACCTTCGGCTCCGGCATGGTGATCGATGTGTCGAAGTACATGGACCAGGTGCTGGAAGTGAATCCCCGGCAGCGATGGGCTCGCGTCCAGCCTGGCGCAATCCGCGATCAAATCAACGCACGCTTCAAGCCCCATGGGCTTCAGTTTGCCCCGGACCCGGCGACGGGCAACCGTGCCACCATCGGCGGCATGATCGGCAACAACAGTTCGGGTATGCGTTCCATTATTTACGGCAAGACAATCGACCACGTGCTTGCCATGAAGGTAGTGACCGCCGACGGCACGGTAATGCAGTTGGAACCGTGCGGCGATGACCAATGGCAAGTGTCCAGCCAGGGCAATTCGCGCGAGGCCGAGATCTACCGCGGCGTGAAGAATCTCGTCCTTCGTCACCAGGATGAAATTCGGCAGCGATATCCCAAGGTAATGCGGCGAGTGTCGGGCTACAACCTCGATGAGTTTGTCGACGGGGCCGGCTACACCGGACCGATCGGCGGGCGAAACAATGCCGGACACCGCACTTGGAACCTCTCCAATCTGATCGTCGGCAGCGAGGGGACGCTGGCCTTCGTGCTGGAGGCGAAGATCAAGCTCGAGCCGTTGCCCAAGGCGACGGCAATGTGCATCGTCCACTTTTGCGACCTGTTCGATTCGCTCCGCGCCGTGGTGGACATCAACGCGCACCACCCCAGTGCGGTAGAACTGCTCGATGACGTCGTTCTGCGAGAGGCGGTGGTCAACGCGTCCACGCGGCACCTCGCCGCTTTTATCGAGGGCGAACCGGACGCGGTTTTGATGGTCGAGGTCTTCGGCGAGGAGCCGGCCGACGCGGCAGCGAAGATCCAGCGGATTGCCGATGATTTGCGGTCGAAAGGGATCGGCTACGCCTGGCCTGTCCGCACCGATTCCCGCGGACAGGCCGAGGTCTGGGAGGTTCGCAAGGTCGGTCTGGGGTTGATCAGCAACGCCAAGGGGCCGACCAAGGGGCAGGCGTTCGTGGAAGATGCCTGCGTGCCCGTCGAAGTCTTGCCCGAATACGTCGGGCGGCTCAAGGCCCTCTGCGAGGAGTTCGGCTGCCGCAGCAGTGTCTACGCCCACGCCAGTGTCGGTGTCCTCCACTTCCGTCCGATGCTCGATCTGCACAAGGAGGAAGATCGAGAAAAGATGGTCCGCATCGCCGACCAGGCGTTCGAGATGGTCCAGGGCTACGGCGGCTCGTTCGCCGGCGAGCACGGCGACGGGTTGGTTCGCGGCCAGTTCGTTCCCCGCTGCTTCGGCCCGCAACTCTACGAGGCGTTTCGCGAGCTGAAGGCGCTGTTTGATCCCGGCAACCTGATGAACCCGGGAAAGATCGTCGATACCCCGTCGCTGACAAGCCATCTCCGTTACGGCGAACAGTACCTCGTCGGGCCGGTGGCCAACCTGTTTCAGTACCGCGAGCAGGGCGGGTTTGCCGCGGCGGTGGAGCAATGCAACGGCGTGGGCGCCTGCCGCAAGCTGGGCAGCGGCACGATGTGTCCCAGCTACATGGCCACCCGCGACGAAGAGGCGACCACACGCGGCCGGGCCAACGCCTTGCGGCTGGGGATGTCCGGCCAGTTGGGCCCCGAGGCGCTCAGATCGGATCGCATGCGCGAGGTGCTCGAATTGTGTTTGTCGTGCAAGGCGTGCAAGAGCGAATGTCCCAACGCTGTCGATATGGCGAAGCTCAAGGCCGACGTCCAGCAGATGCACCACGACGAGCACGGCGTTCCATTGGGCTACCGGATGGTCGGCGCGATGCCCGACGCCGCCCGCCGACTCGCCGGACCGCTGGGACCGATTGTCAACTTCTTTCAAAAACTTCCCGGCTACCGCTGGTTGCTGGAAAAGCTAACGGGCATCGACCGCCGCCGGCCGATGCCTCCGTTTCCGGCCAGATCGCTGCGGAGCCTGCTGCGAGAGAGAGAAGCCCAAATTGGTGTTCAGCATACTCCGACCTGTATCGGGCGGGTGGTCCTTTTCGATGATACCTACGCCAACTACATGGAACCGCGCGTCGGGCTGGCGGCGGTCGACCTGCTCGAATCGATCGGCTACGAGGTGATTCTCGCCCGGGCGGGGTGTTGTCAGCGGCCGAGGCTCTCCAAGGGTTTGGTGCGGGCGGCGAAACGCCACGGAACCCGGACGATGGAGAACCTCGACGTTTATGCGCGCCAAGGTCTGCCGATCCTCTGCCTGGAACCGTCGTGCGCCTCGGCGCTGGCCGACGACCTGCCCGACCTGATCGACGACGAGGCGCTGGGCCGTCGAGTCGCCGCCTGCGTGAAAATGATCGACGTCTTTCTGGCCGAGGAGGTGGCGGCCGGCAAGATCCCTGCTTTGGAGTCGCCTGTGGCGGAGATCCTTTTGCACGGCCATTGTCATCAGAAGGCGCTGTTCGGCACCGTCGCGATCCGCAAGCTCTTTGCCGCCATGCCGGCGACAAACTGCCAGGAGGTCGATTCCGGCTGCTGCGGCATGGCCGGGTCGTTCGGGTACGAGCACCACGATCTATCAGAGAAGATCGGTGAGGACCGACTCTTTCCGGCGGTGCGGGAAGCGGTCGCCGAGGGGAAGACGATCGTGGCCTGCGGCATCAGTTGTCGGCACCAACTCCGCGATTTCCTGGGGGTCGAGGCGCGCCACTGGGTGGAAGTAGTCCGCGCCGGCCGCCGGTAGATCCCGCTTGCCGAGCGGGATCTTGCGTCGCGGTGCGGTCTGCCGGCGCGCAGATCCCGCTCGGCAAGCGGAACGTACCAGCCATCTGGGATTGCACCCGGCGCTCTGCTAAAATAGTCCGCGGTGTGAGCCTGCACCAGCTTCATGCTCACCGCCAATGGGAAAACATCGAGACCATGCTACCGGAGAACAATCAATGAGCCAACGGATCTCTCGACGGGAACTACTGCGGGTTTTGGGCGTCTCGGGACTGTCGGCCGGCCTGGGCGGGGCTTTGGCCGGGGATTCGGCCTGGGCGGATGAGCCGCGACCGAGCAGCGGATTCACGGGCAGCGTTGTCAAAGACAAGGTGCTGCAATCCACCGCCACTTGTCCGGTTCTGGTCAATGGCGAGGTGATCCAGCCCCAGCGAAAGCTTTCCCTCCTGGATTCGACCGACGTGCTGGTGGTGGGTGGAGGCCCGGCCGGGGTCGCCGCCGCCATCGCCGCCAAGCGGGCCGGGGCGGAGGTTACCCTCGTGGAACGCTACAATCATTTTGGCGGTCTCTGGACCGGCGGTTTGGTGCTGATCGTGATCGGGCACATGGTCGAAGGCCCGAAACAGGTCTGCATGGGGATTGGCGAAGAGATGATGCGCCGCCTGGAGAAGTGCGAAGGGGGCATCATGAACCGCGGTTCCGGGCTCAACCCGACCGTCGATGCCGAGGCCCTGAAATACGTCATGCTGGACATGATTCAAGAGGCCGGCGTGAAGGTCTTCCTGCATTGCTGGGGCGTCGATGCGGTGATGGACGGACAGGCCGTTTGTGGTGCAGTCTTCGAGAGCAAGTCCGGCAGGCAGGCGATTCTCGCCAAGAACGTGGTCGATGCCACTGGCGACGGCGATCTCTTCGCGGCGGCCGGCGCCGAGTTCGAGCACCGCACCTATAACATCGGACTGGTTTCCCGGATCGGCAATCTCGATAAGGTCGATCCGGCGCTGGCCAAACAGTCGCCCAAACCGCGCGGGCTGGGCTCGCCCACGCCGATTCCCGGCGTGAACTGGGTGAATATGTTGGGGCCGGAATCGGACGGGTTGGACGTGGCTGAACTGTCGCGGCTGGAAATGAGCCATCGCCAGTTCATCTGGAAGAACATGCAGAAGCTCCGCAATACGCCGGGCTACGAAAAGGTCACTTTATTGGAGACCGGGCCGCAACTCGGCGTGCGGATCACCCGCGCGTTGGCCGGCACGCAGACGCTCACCCACGAACATATCCGAACCGGCGCCCGGTTTCCCGACGTCGTGGCGGTGGGTGGATTTACCAAGCCCGCCGGCGCCGAATGGCACATCCCCTACGGCACTCTCCTGCCCAAGACGATCGACAACGTGCTCGCCTCCGGCCGCTGCATCTCCGCGGCGCTGCGAACCGCCGATAGCATCCGCTTGATTCCCGTCTGCTTCGCCACCGGACATGCGGCAGGCGTGGCGGCGGCTGTTGCCGCCAAGGACGGTTGCCGGCCTCGCGACGTTGAGGTGCCCAAGGTGCAGCGAATCCTGAAGGAGCAGGAGGCGTACCTGGGGTGATGCGTTCCGCCAACCCAATCGAATCCCGCTGGGCCATGGTGGCCGACCAGCGTGTCCATTATCTGGTCTGTGGTCCCGAGGACGGCAGTCCGGTCGTGCTCCTGCACGGCGCGAGCTTCTCCTCATCGACCTGGAAGGATATCGGCACGCTGGAGGCTCTAGCCGCGGCGGGCTATCGCGCGGTGGCCGTCGACCTGCCCGGATTCGGCCAGTCGCCGGCCACCGCCCATCCGCGCGATACGTGGTTGGGCCTGCTGTTCACGGAACTTGCCGTTGAGCGGCCGGTGCTCCTGGCGGCTTCGATGAGCGGCCGCTTCGCGTTGCCGTTGATTACCGAAGAGCCGCACCGTATCGCCGGCTTTGTGGCTATCGCCCCGGTGAAGATTCCGCAGTATGAGGATCGCCTGGGCCAGATCGAAGCCCCTGTGCTGGCCATCTGGGGAGAGCACGACGAAATCATCCCCCTCGCCCACGGCGAGTTACTCGCCCAAAAAGTACTCGCCGGTCGCATAGTGGTTCTGCCCGGCGGCAGCCACGCGCCCTATTTGAGCGACCCGCCGAGATTCCACGAGGAATTGTTGAAGTTCCTGGGCGAATGCCGCTGAGCGTCGTGCGAAGACTCCCATCCCCTTACCCCAGGGCGGGGTTCTCGTTTGCCATCCGGTCGTCGCAAGCATACAATAAAGGCTGGAAGGGCAATCCTCACTGTCGCCCGCTTCTCGGCTCCACTGCCGATTCCCCCTCCAAGCGTTGTTATTTCGCTGGAGAAATTCTTTTATGGGGAGTCGTCGAGATGCTGCGCAGAAACCAGGTTCCCGATAAGACCCTTTTGCAGAAGCTCAATCAACGGATGATGCGAACCGGCACCGGATCGCAGTGCCGAGTCAGCCTCGCCGTCCACAACGGCGATGTCACGGTCTCAGGTACGATTCAGTTCGAGCATCAACGCCGCATGGTTCTCCGAGCCGCCGGCGGTATCGAAGGGGTGCGTCGCGTGACCGACACATTGCGAATCGTTCCGCCCAAAAAGCATCAACCAGGCAAGGGCTAGGTTCGTCGCGGAGGATCGGAGTTGCTCTTCGACGGATGTTCGGCAACAACCGCTTGCCGGAACATCAAGCAGCCCGGCTGCTCTCAATTGGGCAACGGCTTGGCGCTGCGGGAAATTGATGCCCAGCAGTCGGGCTGCTCTGCTTCTTGGACTCTTGGCGGGTGGTTGTTTAGTAACGGCCGCCGCCGTACCCTCCGCCTCTTCTTCCGCCGCCGCCACCACCTCCGCTCCGTTCCTCGCGAGGCCGCGCCTCGTTGACCGTCAGAGCACGGCCGTCGATTTCATTTCCGTTGAGCGCTTGGATGGCCTCGCGGGCCTCCTGGTCGCTGCCCATTTCCACGAAACCGAATCCCTTACTGCGGCCGGTTTCGCGATCTTCGATCACCTGAGCGCTCTGGACCGTTCCATACGAGGAGAACAATCGTTCGAGATCAGAACTTTTGGTGTTGAAGGTCAAATTACCGACGTACAACTTCTTACCCAATGTGCCATCTCCTTCACAGACGATGCCTTGCCTGCCATTACGGCAGCCTGACGGCGGCATAAGCCGCTCAGTTCCAGCATCGCTGGGAGCAGGGCGGACCGCCCAAGTATACCAGTCCAGGGGCGCTTCGTATATACCCTGCGAAGATCAGGAATGCGTCGTGGGCAGGTTTGCAGCCTGCTCGAAGACTTGCGACCCGGTTGGTCTGCGCGTAGACTCGAAAAAGACCCTTCAGGCTAGCGCATGGCACGAAACGGGAGGAATGTCCAATGGCTCGATTGACGCGTCGTACACTGCTTCGTCGCGGGCTGGCCGCCAGCGCCGTGCTGGCCATGCCGGCGCACTTCACTTTCGCCGCAAAACCCAACGCCGCGATCAACCTCGGTTTTATCAGTTGCGGCGGTCGTGCCGGCGAACTGATGGGGTTGTTCAGCAAGATCGACGGCGTCAATATCGCCGCGCTCTGCGATCCGGACCGCGGGCGGTTGGAGAGCGCCAAGAAGCGATTCCCCAGCGCGAAAACATGGACGGACATGCGGGGCCTGCTCGACGCCAAGGAAATCGACGCGGTCGTTATCGCCACCTGCAACCATTGGCATTGTCTGGCCGCGATTCGCGTGATGGAAGCCGGCAAAGACGTCTACGTGGAGAAGCCGTTGTCGCATAGCCAGTGGGAGGGAAGGCAAACCGTCGCCGCAGCGAAGAAGTACGCAAAAATCTGCCAGGTCGGTATGCAGCAGCGGTCCGATCCGATGCAGGCGGAGATCAAGAGATTCCTTCATGAAGAAAAAGCGCTGGGCAAGATCCTGGCGGCGCGGGTGAACCGCTACGGTATTCGCGGCTCGATCGGAAAACGCGAAACGCCGCTGCCGATCCCCACGGAGGTCGATTACAACCTCTGGCTGGGGCCGGCCCAAGAGGAGCCCCTCTACCGCGAGAAACTCCATTACGACTGGCATTGGGCCTGGAACACCGGCTCCGGCGAGATGGGCAACTGGGGGGTCCACGTTCTCGACGATCTGCGTAACAACGTCTTTCAGGACAAGGTGACCTTGCCCCCGCGGATACTTGGCGGCGGCGGCCGAGTCGTCTGGAACGACGCGGGAGAAACCCCCAACGTCCACTTCGCCTGCTTCGACACAGGCAGCATTCCCGTGGTCATCGGCCTAGCCAATATCCCGGCGGAACCCGGCTCGCGAAATGCTCCACAGCATCCCGGACCTGGGAGCGGGTATATTGCCTATTGTGAAGGGGGCAGGTTTGAAGGCCAGCGAGGCAAGGGCGCCGCATTCGATCGCGACGGCAAGCTCATCAAGGAGTTCAAAGGGAGCGGCGGCCAGCCGGACCATCAACGAAACTTCATCGACGCGCTGCGGCGCCGCGACCCGTCGATACTCAACGCCGCCGTGGAAGTGGGCCATCATTCCACCGCCTGGTGCAACCTGGCGAACATCACGTTCTTGTCCGGAGAAACCTACTCCCACACCGAAGCCAAGAAGGTCGGCCAGGGTGCGGAACTCTGGGGAAACTTACTGGACGACATGGAAGGGCTCCTGCGCGGGCACGGTATCGAGATGACGAGCGCCGAAATCAAGCTCAGCCCGATGCTTCGGATCGATCCGCGGACCGAGAGGTTTGTCGGCCCCGGGTCCGAGCAAGCGAACGGCTTCTTGAAGCGCAAGTACCGTGCGCCCTTTGCGGTGCCGGAGATCGTCTCTTGATGCGACTGCTGAAAGTGTATTCGGCAGTCAGCAACTTTGTGTCTGCCGCTGCCCGGGAGCCGTTGCTTGTGATTTGCCTACCTCGCGGACTTGAGCTTCTCGCGGTTGCCGCCGGGGTGGGGCTGCTCTGCGCCCGGGCGGTTCTTGCCCAAGTTCCCGCCTTGGCCGCCGGCAATCGTTTCGAGTTGGCCGAGACGATCCAGCTCGACCGGGCGGATAATGCCGTACGGACGTATCTGGGCCGTGTCGGGGCGCACCTGGGCAGTGGAGAATGGAACGAAGCGGTCGATGCCTTGCAGCAAGTGATGGAGAGTTCCGGCGGCAAGCTCTTGCCCGTCACCGAACATCGCTACGTGAGCATTCGCGACTACTGCCAACTCCAATTCGCTTCGCTTCCGGCGGAAGCCCTGGCCGTCTATCGCAGCCGCGTCGACTCGGCGGCCAAAGCATGGTACGAAGAGGGGGTAACGCGGCGCGACCGCCGCCGCCTGCTCGACGTGGCGGAGCAGATATTCGCCAGCAGTTGGGGCGACAACGCGCTGTTCGCCTTGGGCGAGATCGCCTTGGAACGCGGAGACTACGCGTCGGCCCGGGCTTACTGGGAGAAGACGATCCCGGTCGAACAACAGGGGGACGGGCCACGAACGTGGCTCGCCGTCCCCGACACCGATCTTGACCTTGCGGCCGTGCGAGCGCGGCTGGTGCTCGTCTCGATCCTGGAGGGCTCAACCGAGCGGGCGAAGGAGGAGTTGGAGCGATTCCGCCAATTGCATCCCGACGCCCGCGGACGGCTCGGCGGTCAGGAAGTCCGCTACGCCGAATCGCTCGGCACGATGCTCATCGAAAGCGGGAGTTGGGCGACCATCCCCGCAAGCGACGATTGGCCGACGTTTGCTGGATCGCCCTTACGGAGCAAGATTGCACCGCAGAGCATCGAATCGGTCCATCTGCTTTGGCGGCGGCCGCTCCGCGACAGCCTGCCGGCGAATCGCTCGCTTTGGGGAACGGATGTGCCCAACCGCCGCGTGGCCGAAGACGACAAGGCGCCGCTGAGTTATCATCCCATCATCGTCGGCGACCTGGTTCTCGTAAACAGTCAGATCGAGATCCTGGCGGTGGACTTGAAAACCGGCCAGCCGGCCTGGGGACACGGCAACGCTGTGATCTACCAGGATCAGTTCGACGAGGCGGTTCACGCGCAGTACAATCCGTCGGACACGCTCGGGGTGCCTCGGTTCACAATGACGGTCCACGGAGGAAAGCTGCTGGGGCGGATGGGCTCGGCGGTGACCAGCCGTCCCCCGGAGGAGCATTCGATGGCCGGCGGCCACGGGTATCTCGTCTGCCTGGATCTGGAGGCCGAGGGACGTCTGCTCTGGAAGGTGGCGCCGGACGAGGAGGGGCTCGCATTCGAAGGTTCACCCGTCGCCGACGGCGGTTAC
The DNA here is from genome assembly GCA_012728855.1 of Rhodopirellula sp. Lineage (GTDB taxonomy): Bacteria > Planctomycetota > Planctomycetia > Pirellulales > Thermoguttaceae > JABWBD01. The sequence goes on from JAAYEH010000526.1 coordinate 25,462, forward strand.
GTCTACGTTGCCATGCGCCGCAGCGACATCCAGCCACAGGCGATCGTGGCCTGCTACGCAACCGATACGGGCGAACTGGTCTGGCAGCAGTTTGTCTGCGCGGCGGAGACCCCCGCCCGCGGAATGCTCCACGAAACAACCCACAACTTGCTCACACTCCACGGCGACACGCTCTATTTCAACACCAACCTTGGCGCTGTCGCCGCGCTGGCCGCCCGCGACGGCCGCGTGAAGTGGGTCAGCCTTTATCCCCGCATCCGCCGCGGCGATCTTTTCAAACCGAGGCCCCACTGGTCGCGCGATCTGAATCCCTGCGTGTTCGACCGGGGAAGATTGTACGTCGCTCCCAGCGACAGCCAGCGGATCTTTGCCTTGGAGGCCGCCACGGGGCAGATCCTCTGGCAGACCGGCCCCGAGGTCGAGGCTGTGGTGCATCTTCTTGGGGTGGCCGGAAATCAGTTGATCGCCTCTGGAGAGAAGCTCCATTGGATCGGGCTGGAGGGCCAGGACCAGGGAAAACAAAAACACCTCTGGCCCGACGGGCACGAAAAACTCGGTCACGGGCGGGGCATCCTGGCGGGAAACCTGGTTTACTGGCCCACACGCGAACAGATCTATGTCTTCGATCAGACGACGGCCCGGTTGAAAAAAAGCATTTCCCTGGCCCCATGGGGAATTACCGGAGGCAATGTGCTGATTGCCGACAACCGGCTGCTGATCGCGACCAGCAAGGAGTTGATCGCGTTGACGGATCAATCGGCGGCGTCGCCGGAGGAGACGCAACCGGTTGCCGCAGTAAACCCCACAGGGATCGGGGGTGGGTAGGGGAAAGGATGGGGAACCTCAGCGAATTATCGGTTTTTGTGCCGGCCATCATGGCCGTGGCAATTTCGTCTGCCTCGGCCGAAGGCCATAATTACCGTAGCTTGGGGCGATGCCCTCGCTGTTGCTTTTTCCGAGATCCCCGCGGGCTCGTCCCGCGGGTGAATGAGGTTGAGCAGCTAGACGCTACTGCTTCAAAGTGTCGCCCCCTGCCACCTTGTGTGGCAGGAGCGAAAGGTTCTGCAGCTAGACCGCCACATAGCTGGAAAGCCTCTCGCTCCTGCCACACAAGGTGGCAGGGGGCGGAAAACTTCTACGCACCCTGATGGACCCATGCCATGCTGGAAAACGACGACGTCCAGGCCGTAGAGAAACTCAACGAGGGATATCGGGCGATTACCGAGCAGTTGAGCCGCGTGATCGTCGGGCAGCAGCAGGTGATCGATGAACTGCTGATCGCAATGTTTGCCCGGGGGCACTGCCTGCTGGTCGGGGTGCCGGGGCTGGCGAAGACGTTGATGATCCGCACGCTGGCCGACGCCCTCTCGCTCGATTTCAGCCGAATTCAATTCACGCCCGACCTGATGCCTTCGGACATCACGGGCACCGAGGTGATCCAGGAAGACAAGCTTTCCGGTGTCCGCGAGTTGCGATTCCTCAAGGGGCCGATCTTTGCCAACGTGATCCTCGCCGACGAAATCAACCGCACGCCGCCGAAGACCCAGGCGGCCCTGCTGGAGGCGATGCAGGAACACCAACTCACCGTGGGCGGAAAGCGGCACCTGCTCAACGAGCCGTTTTTCGTGTTGGCCACGCAGAACCCGATCGAGCAGGAAGGCACCTATCCGTTGCCCGAAGCCCAGCTCGACCGTTTCATGTTCAATACGTTTGTCGATTATCCGGACGAGCAGGAAGAGTTCGACATCGTCCGCCGCACGACGGCCGACGTCACCGTGACGGTAACGCCCACGCTCACGGCCGAGGAAATCGTCGCATTGCAGCGGATCGTCCGCCGCGTTCCGGTAGCCGACCACGTCGTTCGCTATGCCCTGCAGCTCGCACGGCTTACCCGGCCCCACAAGGGCGACGCCCCGGACTTCGTTCGCGAGTACGTCAACTGGGGCGCCGGTCCGCGGGCGAGCCAATATCTGACGCTGGGGGCCAAAGCGAGAGCCGTGCTGCACGGCCGCTTCTCGGCCGAGTGCGAGGACGTCCGTGCGGTCGCCTATCCGGTGCTGCGTCACCGCATCATGACCAATTTCAACGCCGAGGCCGAAGGGATCGCGACCGACGAAATCATCCGCCGGTTGATCGACACGGTCGCCGCCGAAGAAGACGAGGCAGTCGCCCGTGGAAAACTACCAAAAATACTTAGACCCGCAGACGCTCGCTAAGCTGGAGGGCTTGCAGCTCCGGGCGCGGACAATCGTCGAAGGGTACGTCGCGGGGCTTCATCGCAGCCCGTACCAGGGGTTTTCAATCGAGTTCGCCGAGCACCGCGAATACTCCCCTGGCGACGACCTCCGCTACCTGGACTGGAAGGTCTTCGGCCGCACGGACAAGTTCTATCTCAAAGAGTTCGAGGAAGAGACGAACCTGGTCTGCTACCTGCTTCTCGATACCAGCGAGAGCATGCAGTACCGAAGCGCTGCGGCGGCGATGTCGAAGTTCGAGTATGCGCAGTGCGAGGCCGCGGCGCTGGCCCATCTGGTGCTCCAGCAGCAGGACAGCGTCGGGCTGGTAACGTTCGACCGGGAAATCCGAGCGCTCGTCCGTCCCAGCGGCAATCCCTCGCACTTCAAGCAACTGCTTCACGTGATGGAAGATGCTTCCGGCGGGGAGAAGACCGCCACCGGTCCGATCTTCCACGACCTGGCCGAGCGATTCAAGAAGCGAGGGATCGTGGTGATCCTCAGCGACCTGTTCGACGACGTTGACACGATGCTTGCCGGCCTGAAACATTTCCGCCATCGCCGCCACGAGGTGGTTCTCTTCCATGTACTCGATCCGGCCGAACTGGAGTTCCCCTTCCAGCAGGCCACTCTGTTTCAGGGCCTGGAACAAATGGGCAATGTGCTGGTGGAGCCCAAATCCCTTCGCAAAGCCTACCTCCGCGAATTCGATCATTTCCTGCACCAACTACAGCGCGGCTGTCGCCAGCACCGCATCGACTACGTACCCATGCGAACGGATCAATCGCTCGACGTCGCACTGACTGCGTATCTTGGATCGCGGCAGCGGAGGCGGGGGTGAAGGTATTTGTCATTTGTCATTTGTTATTTGCAGGAGATCGCTATGGTCGAAAGAATCTATCGAATCGCCAGGCCCTTTTCAACGGAAATGCATCGTAGCTCGGCGATACCCATACACATGACAAATAACAAATGACAAATGACATTCTTCTTATAGCCTTCGACATTGCCAGCCCCGCCATGCTGGGCTGGCTGCTGGCGGCCGCTGCGCCGTTGTTGATTCACTTGTGGAGTCGGCGGCGGTATCGCGAGATGCCGTGGGCGGCAATGCGGTTCTTGCTGGCGGCGGTCCGTAGCAGTCGGCGGCGGATGCGGTTGGAACAGTGGCTACTGCTGGCCGTGCGGACGCTGTTGGTCGTGCTGGTGGTTTTGGCCGTGGCGGAACCTATCTTCGAGCGCGGTATGATTCTCCTTGGCGCCGCCGAGCGGGTACATCGCGTTCTGGTGGTCGACGGATCCTACTCGATGGCGTATATCCCGACCGATACGAGCCGCTTCGAGCGGGCGAAAGAACTGGCGGCTCTCATCGTGGAGGAAAGCCCGCAAGGCGACGGATTCACGCTCGTTCTGCTCAGTGATCCGCCGCGGGTGGTGATCGGCAATCCCGTCTTCGAGCGGGGCGAGTTTGTCGAAGAATTGCAGCGGCTTCAGCTCTTGCATACCAGCGCCGATCTGCCGCGGACGCTCTCCGCCGTCGAAGAGGTTCTCGCCGCCGCTCGACGCGAGCACCCGCGTCTGACGCGTCAGGAAGTGTACTTTCTCACGGATCTGGGCCGCGTCGGGTGGACGCCGCCGGCGGAGCCCACTGCGGCGGCCGATTTCCGCCGTTGCAGTAAGCGGCTGGCTGATTCGGCAGCGCTGGTGATTATTGATGTGGGTCAGGCGGCGGAGAATGTCGCGGTGACCGGCGTCGGCAGCGCGGCGCCCTTTGCTACCGTGGCCGAGGACGTCGAGATCCAGGCGGATCTGCGGAACTTCGGCCGACAGTCCCGCGGCCGGCAGCCGGTCGAGTTGTTTGTCGACGGCCGCCGCGTCGCCCAACAACAGGTCGAGCTGGCGGCCGACGGCGAGGCGGCCGCGACCTTTTCGTACCGGTTCGACACACCGGGCGACCATGTCGTGGAACTTCGCAGCGAAGGGGACGGGTTGGACGTGGACAACCACCGTTGGCTGGCTGTTGCGGTGAAGCCGTACCTCAGGGTGCTCTGCGTCAACGGCAAACCTTCCGGGGAAGCATTCCGCGGCGCCACCGACTATCTCTTTTATGCCCTTTCGCCGCGGGCCGGCGACACCGATCGCGCGCTGATCCACCCGGAGGTCGTGCCCGAAAGCGCGCTGATGGAACTGGATCTCAGCCGCTACGACTGCGTTGTGCTGGCCAATGTCGCCCAGTTCACGTCGAGCGAGGCCCGCCTGCTCCAGACGTATCTCAAGCGCGGCGGCGGGCTGATCTTCTTCTTGGGCGACCGGGTGCTCGCCGACCGTTACAACCGCGAGTTGGGAGAAGGGCAGGGAGGCGTGGGACTGCTTCCGGCAAAGCTGGAGACCGTCGTTGAGGAGAGCCAGTATCGGCTGGACCCGTTGGAATACCGCCATCCGATCGTGCAGGAATTCCGCGGCCAAGAGCGGGCCGGCTTGTTGACCACGCCGGTCGAAAAGTATTACCGGCTCTCAGTGCCGAAGGACTCGCCGACGAAAGTGGCGTTGGCCTTGGGCAACGGCGATCCGCTGGTAGTCGAGTCGCCGCTGTACCAAGGCCGCGTGATCCTCGTGGGCACCTCGGCCGACGCTTCCTGGACACGCATGCCGGTATGGCCGAGCTATGTGCCGGTCGTGCAGGAATTGGTTGCCTACGCGGTCGGCGGTCAGATCGAGCAGAAGAACCTCCGCGTGGGTCAGTCACTCGGCGCCACGTTCGCCACGGTGACCGGCGAAGCGCCGTTGACGATTCAAGGCCCGACAGGCCGCAGCGAGCCGGTCCGCATGCGGACCGAAGGGGACTACAGCAGTTGGAGCTACGCCGATACGAGCATCAGCGGTGCGTATGCGGTCCAGTTCGGCGAGCCGGTCTCCCGCACCCAGTGGTTTGCGGTCAATGTGGCTACGGCGGAGAGTGACCTGGCGCAATTCACCGCGGACGAGTTTCGTAGTGAAGTCTGGCCCGACGTTCCTTTCATTCACCAGACCACCTGGGCGGCGATGGACGAGCCGCCGGTAACTGCCGCCATGCGTTCGTCCCCCTTGCCGAAGACGCTGCTGTATGCCGCCCTGGGATTGTTGATTCTGGAAACCTTCCTCGCCCGACGATTCGGATACCACGCTCCATGACCAAGCCGCTGCCCGTCTGGATCGAACGCCTGCTCGGCGTCCATACCGAGCCCGGTGAGGGTATGGCCTGGAGCCTGCACCACAGTTGGAGTTGGCCGGCGTGGCTGACGCTGCTGTTTGCCGTCTTCGCCGTGGTGTTTGTAGTGACGACCTACCTCCGCGAGAACCGCCAGTCGCCTACATGGTTCCGCCTGGGACTGGCGGGGATCCGGCTGGCCCTGATCGGGATTGTCCTGCTGATGCTGGCCCAGTTCGCCCTTTCGCTCCAGCGGACCGGATTGCCCTACGTTGCCGTCCTGGTCGACGATTCTTTGAGCATGTCGGTTGTCGACCGTTATGCCGACGAATTGCAGTCTCTGGTCGAGCGGCGAATCGGGGCGATCGGCTACGAGCGACCTAGCCGCTGGAATCTGGCTCGCACGCTTCTGATCGAAAACAAGGCCGCCTTGTTGCGAGGAATCCGCAAGCAGCACAAGCTGCGGATGTACTTTCTTGCCGGCGAGCGGTCGAGCCCGTCGGCCGAGGTCGGCAAACTACTGGACGAACTGCGGTCGTTGGAACCGGCCAGCGAGACAAGTCGGCTCGGAGAGGCTGTGCGGACGGTGTTGAGCGATCTTCGCGGCTCGGCGCCGGCGGCGATCGTGTTGTTGACCGACGGCATCAACACGGACGGTCCGCCCCTTTCCGAAGCTGCCGCCCTGGCCCGGCGCAAAGGCGTGCCGCTGTTCACCATCGGTCTGGGTGACGACCGGCCGGTCCGCGACCTAGAACTGACCGACCTGTTGGTCGACGACGTGGTTTTCGCGGGCGACGTCGTCTATTTCGAGGCGAAGCTGAGCGGGACCGGCTACGAGGGCAAGCAAGTCGACGTGGTGCTGCGGCGTGAGGATAAGCCGGACGTGCTGGCCAAGGCCGCGGTGACGGTCGATGCCGCCGATGCAGCCCAGGCGGTCCGGCTCCCCTATCGACCGAATGAGGAGGGAGAATTTCGCTACGTGGTCGAGGTTGAGCCGCAAGAGGGGGAACTGCAGACCGACAATAATCGTCAGCAACGGACGGTCCAGGTCCGCAAAGAGCAGATCCGGGTGTTGCTGGTTCAAGCCTATCCCAGTTTCGAGTACCGCTATCTGCGGAACATGCTTGCCCGCGACGTCACGATCGATCTGGATACGGTGCTGCAGGAAGCCGATATCGAGCATGCCGAGCAGGACGCTTCGGCATTGAAGGGATTTCCGGTCCGCCGCGACGAGCTTTTCCGATACGATGTCATTATTCTGGGCGATGTGAATCCGTCGCTCTTGAGTGAATCGATGCTTCAGAACCTGGCCGATTTTGTCGACCAGGCGGGCAGGGGAGGGGCGCTGATCGCCATTGCCGGGCCGCGGTTCATGCCGTTGGCCTATCGCGATACGCCGTTGGCCCGACTGCTGCCGATCGAACTGGGGAGCGTGCGATTGCCCGAACCTGGCCAGATGTTGACCGAAGGATTTACGGTCCAGCCGACCGAACTCGGCCTGGCCACTCCCTTCATGCAATTGGGCGATGCTCCGGCCGAAACGAGCGAAATATGGCAGAACCTGCCGCCGCTCTACTGGATGGTGGAGGCGCCCGATCTCAAGCCGGCGGCCAGGGTGCTGGCGGAGCATCCGGATCGGATCGGTCATGAGGGGCGTAAGCTGCCCGTGATCGCGATGCAATATGTTGGCGCCGGCAAAATCCTCTTCCACGCCACCGACGAAACCTGGCGGTGGCGTTTCCGCGTCGGCGACGTCTTCTTCGCCCGCTACTGGGTCCAGACGATCCGCTACCTAGCCCGCTCGAAGCTGGCCGATGAGGATCGCTCCGCCAGTCTGACGGTCGACCGCCGCGAGTATCGCCGCGGCGAAACGGTGTTGGTCCGCGTGCGCTTCAGCGACGAGCGGACGGCGCCCGTGGCCGACGACGGGGTGACCGTCGTCGTGGAAGAGCAGGGACATAAGACGCGGCGGACCAAGCTCCAGCGGAGCACGGTCAGTCGAGGGATTTTCGAGACACGTCTGACGAACCTTCCGGTAGGGGCATACCACGCTTGGGTTGCCATTCCAACGGTCCAAGGGCAAGCCCCCGCCGCCGACTTCACCGTGGCCGCGCCGCCCGGCGAGTTTGAGCGAATCCAGCGCGATACCGCGGAACTCAAGCGGGCAGCCGAAGTGACGAAGGGGCGGTTCTACACCTTCACCAACGCCGGCCGCTTGCTCGACGATCTGCCGGCGGGCCGGCAAGTCCCGATTGAATCGCTACCCGCCCGGCCGCTTTGGAACCGCTGGCCGCTCTTGGCGGCTTTCCTTGTTCTGCTCGTAGGCGAGTGGATTCTGCGAAAGGCGGGCGGGATGGTGTAGATTCCCGCATACTAGGCGATCATCGGGATGGGCGAAGCCGATGGTAATCGCGCGCGGCACATGATGATCCATGTAAAGCTTGAGCCCCATGGAGCTTAGCCTTGTCCTTTGAGCCGTGCGACCAATGGCGAAGTCGGTGTGGTTCACCTCGCCAACCCCCAACCCACTCCAAACCACCACGACCCTCGCAAACTCAACAAGGCCTACAGGCTCAATCATGGAGGTCTCGTGAAAACCATGCTCCAGGTTCTTCAGACGACTTTTTAGACGCCCCACTTTCGGCCGATGCATAGTTGCGCGCACGCTCAGTCGACCTAAGTCAAGACTGGTCCACTCCTTACAGCCGAGCCCCTCGTCCAAGACCAATCGGAGAAAACCTCGACTTGGCTAAAAACTCCCCTCGCCGCCTCCCGCTGCGGAAACGGGGACTGGCTCCCGGATGTTGTGTGCTGGAGACGGAAATCATACAAGGTGTAGGATGACTGTCCCCATTTCCGGAAAACCGTCGGGGACTGGCTCATTTTGCGGAGTCTTCGGAGCAAAATGTGCCTGTCCTCCTCTCTTCGCGAGGTTTTGGGATAGACTCTAAGACTTTAGGACTTTTGCAGAGGCTGGTATAAAAATGGAAGTCGGCAGAAGGTATTAGCCATGGCTCATCCCCTTGAACAGCGGATCGCGGCGTTTCGAAACCGTGTCCGGCGGTTGCTGACGCTGTACGGACTCTGTTGGACCACGGGGATCGTGTTGGCGGCGGTGATCCTCATCGGATTGGCCGACTACGCGATTCGATTCGAAGACCGGGGGATCCGAATCCTGGCGTCGTCGGTGGTGGTTGCTGTGCTGGTCTGGGCCGCTTATCGCTACCTCTATCTCGGCCTGACGGCCAAGGTAGGCGACGTGGAACTGGCGAGGCATCTCGAGCGTCGTTTTCCCAGTCTAGGCGGTAGCCTGGCCAGCGCTGTCGAATTCGTTCGCCAGTCGGAGCAGAACCCGTTGGCCGGTTCGTTGGCCATGCGCCGCGCCGTAATCGCCAAGACGGCCGCAGAGACGGAACCGCTCAACTTCGAGGAAGCGATCGACCGCCGACCGACGGTTCGAGCCGCGTTGACCGCGCTGGCCGTCTGTCTGCTGGCAGTTCTCTTGATGGCGGGCAATCCCTTGGCGAGCGGGATCGCGGTGGCACGGTTGGTGAATCCGTTCAGCGACGTCCCCTGGCCCCGCACCACGCACCTCGTGCTTCGGCAACACGTCGACCGCGTAGCACGAGGACAGGCTTTTGAAATCGAGGCCGTCGATGCCGAGGGAAGACTGCCCGCCGAAGTGTTGATCCATTACCGATTCGACAGCCTTGATGGAGAATCCACGGAAGAATCTGAGCGCATGCGCCTGCTCGACGGGGCAATGGTGGCGCGGCGAGAGAATGTGGTCCGGCCTTTTTCCTACCGGGTCACCGGCGGCGACGACACCTCGATGGGTTGGATCGGTGTCGAGGTAATCGATCCACCGGCCCTGGAATCCGCGGTTGTTGCCTTGATTCCACCGGCGTATACCGGCTGGCCGAACGAGCGCACGCGGGACCACATCCGTGCGCTGATCGGTACTCGCATCACCATTGCCGGCCGCGCGACCAAACCGCTCGAATCGGTCAGCCTTCAACTGGAAGACGGTCGGCAGTTCACCGGCAAAATCGGCGACGACGGCGCCGCTTTCTCGATCCCGGCCGACTCCCGCGCGCCGGTCGTGATTAAGAAGTCCGGGGCGTACTGGTTCACGTTCACCGACGCGGAAGGATTCCGTGGCGGGAGCGACGACCGCTGGGAAATCCGGGCCGTACCCGATGGTCCGCCCACCGTCACCGTCGAGGAGCCCACGGCGAATATCTTCGTCACCGCGGACGCGATCGTCCCGCTTCGCGTGACCGCCAAGGACGATCTGGCCGTGCGGAGCATGGCAGTCGAATTCCATCGCTCCGATCGGGCCGAGCAACCCCCGGGCGAGTTTCCGCTGTACACAGGACCGCAGCAGCCATCCTCACAAGCCGAAGGATTGAACGACAGCAGCCGATTGGGCGAGACCCGCGCCATTAGCCACGAGTGGGATCTGGCCGGCCTCGATCTCTCGCCGGGTCTTCAGATTACCTTTCGGGCCAGGGCCGACGATTACCAGCCGCAAACCGGCAGGAGCGACGAGCGACGTCTGGTCATCGTCACGTCCGAAGAACTCACCGAGCGGCTCGCCGGACGCCAGGCGTCGATTCTCTCTGAATTGGCGCGGGTGCTCCAGATGCAGCGCAACAGCCGCCGGCAGGTGGCCGACTTGGAAATCCAGGTTCGGCAGACGGGCGCGCTGGACCAACTCGGGTTGGACCATCTCCGCGGCGCCGAATTGAATCAGCGGCAAGTCAATACGACTTTGACCAGCCGCAGCGAAGGCGTTCCCATGCACATCGCCGGTCTGCTTGCCGATCTCGAAAACAACAAGGTCGACAGCCCGGATATCGCCCGGCAGATGGAGGCCCTGCTGGCGGAAATCGATCGTCTGGCCAAGCAGCACCTTCCAGCCATCGGCCACGAGTTGACTGCCGCCATCAAGGCTGCTCAGGTCTGTTTGGAGAATCCGCCGACGGACGCGAAAGACCGCCCCCAAGGGGAC
>JAAYEH010000527.1 GCA_012728855.1 Rhodopirellula sp.
AATCCTCACCATCTTGTCCTCGCCCCCCGAGGCCAGGCGATTGCCGTCAGGGCTGAAAGCGACGCTTGTGACCTTGCCTCCGTGGATGAGGGTGAGCAGTGTCTGGCCAGTAGCCGCGTCCCAAATCGTTACTCCGCCCTGGCGGCCACGCGTGGCCAGCCGCTTGCCGTCAGGACTGAAGGCAAAGTCGCCGGAGCCGCTGATCGCCAGTAACTCAAGGTGGCAAAGACGCTTCAAATAACCCCACTCCCAATTGCGCAACCGGATTGGACAGGCATCCAAGAGTGTCTCGGCTGGCGCGAAAAAATCCGAGGTGATGTTTTGATAGGAAAGGCCAATTTGCGCCTGGTAGAAATTCTGCTCCGCACGCTCCCGTTCCATCTCTGCTTTGGTTCTTTCCTCCGCGAGCTTCTTTTCGAGATCTGCCACTTTCTTCTCGGTCTGCACCCGCTCCCGTTCGACATCCGCTGCCCTCTTCTCTCCCTCCACCCGCTGCGGCTTCGTCTCTGCTTTGCTTCTTTCCTCTTCCGCGCGATTTCGTTCGACATCCGCTACTTCCTTCTCGGCTTCAGCGAGATCTTGTTTATCAGCGGGCGTGCTCGCACCAGGCGATGTCAAAGGCCGCGGTGGCGGCGAGGCCGACGCCAGGGGAACCAGCGATATCTCCAGTAGCGCGGTGTCGCCGCGCCGGACCGTAAACGACCGGCCCACCGCCTCGTACTTCGGCCCGGTTACCGTCAACTCATGCTCGCCCGGCCGGAGCACCAGCGGCTCGCCGAGTCCTGCGATCTCGACTTTCTCGCCGTCGACTTTCATTTCCACCTCAGCCTGCGGATCGTTCAGCACGATCTTCACGCGTCCCTTCGCGGTGGAAACGGACATCACAATTCCCAGCAGGATCAGGATACCCGCAACCCCGGTCGCCGCGATCGCGTACTTGGCAGGCGGTAGCCTTGACCAAAGGCGAGCCGGCGGCGCCGAAAGGGAACGAGCCGTCTGTGCATGTGTAGCCAGCCAGTCGGGCAGATCCGGCGGCCCATCCGGCAGAACCTTGCGCTCGGCTGCCTGCTGCTGCTCTCGGAGCTTGGCATCGTAGGCTGTCTTCTTCGCCGGGTTGAGCAGGCACGCCTTGGCCGCCGCCAGTTCGTTGAGAATCCTCTGCGACAACTCGGCATGCTGGCCGAGGTGATACGTCCGCACGTGAGCCATCTGCCGCGCGGCGGCATCCCGGATCACCTCTGCGTTCGCCTCGAAGCGCGCGATGCCCAACAGCCGGTAGTGGTCCGGCGGCTGCTCTTCGCGCGGAATCCCCAGCCAAACGTGATAGGGATCGATCTCGGCGCCATGGTCCGCATGCTCCAAATCCGGCGACATCGCCGGCACATCGCGGCTCGTTTCCACCTCCATCGATCCGCGAAGCTCTCCGGTTACCACGCGAGAAGCCTCCGGTCCGGCTGCCGCCTGCTCCTTGCGGCGGGCTTCCCGCAACAGGCCGATGAGTTTACTCCCCTCGCAAAACGGCGCCAGCGTATCGATCACGGCCGATGGCGACGCGGGACGATCCTGCGGCGCCTTGGCAAGCATTTGCC
>JAAYEH010000528.1 GCA_012728855.1 Rhodopirellula sp.
CATACCGAGGCGATGGCCGTGGATGGAAAAGTCATCGTCGATGTCGGCACCCCCGTTGAGGGTCGGCAGCAACGGCAAGTGGTGCTGATGGGGGAGTAAACGCACATGTCACGTTTCTGGGACTTTGAATTGCCCACGCGGATCCAATTCGGCCGCGGCGGCTTACGAAAGATTGGTGAAACCGTCCGCCCTCTGGGCAGTTCCGCGCTGCTGGTCGGCTACCGCGAGCAGGCCGCGCTGACGGAGATCTACCGCCGCGCGACGGTTTCACTCGAAAAAGCGGGAGTCGCCGTCTCGCACTTCGGCATCGATCCGGAACCCGGCGCCGAGAGCATCGAGGCTGGGGCCGCAGCCGCCAACGAATGCGGCATCGACGTGATCGTGGCCCTCGGCGGCGGCAGCGCGATCGACGCGGCAAAGGGAATTGCCGCTTTGGCGAGGTCGGGAGGAAATCTCTGGCAATACACGGTGGGAGCTGCCGGCGCGGCGTCTGTCACCGCGGCGCTTCCGATCGTCGCCGTGCCCACCACCGCCGGCACCGGTTCGGAAGTCAGTCCGGTGGCAGTCTTCACGTTTCATGGGGTCGGCAGCCATCCCGATCTGCCGCTCAAAGGCACGATATCCTCCCCGTTCCTCTATCCTCGCATTGCCGTGGTGGATCCCGATCTCTCGGTCGGCAGTCCGCCGCAGTTAACCGCCCGCTGCGGAGCCGACGCGCTCGGACACGCCATCGAAGCGCGAATCAGCCGACGGGCGGATCCCATCTCGTCAACGCTCGCGTGCCGCGCGGTGGCGTTGATCTACCGGAATCTGCGCCGCGCGGTCGACGATCCCTCCGATCCGGCGCCGCGGGAGCACTTGGCCCTGGCCGCCACATTGGCCGGGGCGGCCTTCTCCGCCGCGGGCGTGGGAGTCAATCACGCCCTGGCCCACGCGCTGGGCGCCGTGCTCGGCACTCCGCACGGCGAGGCCGTCGGCGTCGGCACACCCATCCACCTGCGTTTCAACGCCGAGCGTTGCCTGGGGGAGTACGCCGAGTTGGCCGACTGCTGCGGCATCCAGGGCAGTACGGAAGAGGCGCGCGCCTCGCACTTCGTGGACGAGATGTCGGGCCTTCTTCGTTCGGTCGGCTTGCCGGACAAACTCGACGCGCCGCCCGATGCTCCCGGCGACCTGATCGAGCGATTGGTCGCCAATGCAATTGAAAGCAGCGCGGTCGTCCTCCCCTTCAATCCTCGCAAAGTGGACCGGGAGTCGCTGGCCGTGTTGTTTCGCGAGATCCTGAGGACTCATTGACCAGCCGCGGCGTCCCCGGTTGCTTCACCTCGCCGGCCCGCAGCACTTTCAGCGCCACGACCCGCTCCATCCGCTGCGCCGACCATTGGCTAGGCAAGACGGTCGAAATCGGGTAATATGGAAGCGGATCAATCTGGCGAATCTGTCTCGAGGCTTTGGTTAGGGACCGAGTTGTGTTACCGGACGAAACGCTCGCACAACTGCATCATTTGGATCGTTATCTCCAGGTGTGTGACCAGACCGGACGCGTCTTGGGGTATATCACTCCCGCTATCAATCAGCCCTTGGAATCTCCTCTCAGCGATGCCGAGTTACAGCGGCGCATCGAAGAGCCGGAGCGATTGACGACGGAGGAAGTCTTGGAGCATTGGGAGAAGTAGAAATCCGAGCACCCGAGCAAAGGAATGAATTCCGTTGTACGGGCGAGCCGGCTTTGGTCCGTTCAGCCCACCACACTGCTTTGCCCCTGCAAGAGAGGTAGAATGGTCCCGGGGTGAGAAGGGCGAGAGCCGTGACTCGGTCCATGGCGTTTCCTTCGGTTGATCTATTTCCAGCGGGAGAATCGAGCATGTTCATCACCGTCGAAGCCATTTATGAAAACGGCGTCCTGAAGCCGAGCAATCCTCTGCCACTGAAGGAGCACGAAAAGGTCCGAATCAGCATCCAGTCCCAATCCAGTTGGGTGCAGGAAACCTATGGGATGATTGGTTGGACGGGCGATCATGCCACCCTCCAGCGCTTCGCGATTGATCCCGAACTCGATCCGCAGGAAGGCCCATGACCTTCGATGATCTCATCAGCGGGCAGTCGGTCTTTCTGGATGTCAACACGGTGGCAGTTCCGCCTGCCCTGATCAGCATCGCGGCATCGGTGAGCCAGACAACCGGTCTGCTCACCAACGATGCCCTGGTTGTTGCCGTGATGCAGGAGCACGGGCTGACCGATCTTGCCAGCCACGATACCGACTTCGACCGCGTGCCGGGGCTGACGCGCTACGCGCCGGCATGATTTCTTCGCAAACGGGCAGCCGCGCCGCCCGGCAAGTCCGGGATTCCCATTCGCGGAAGCAACGACAAGTGTCTTGTCAGCCAACAGCAAGCTCCTCGGCCGCCCCAAAGCTGCGGCCGAGGGCCTGCTTCCGCCAGCACAGCCGTTGGCTGCTCCTACTGCCATTGCAGCTCCAAGAGAGCCAGGTCGGTCAGTTCGCCGGTCTTCTTGCCCGCGCGGGACTTGCCGGGTTCGCGAGTGGTCTGGTCGGTGGCCAGGACGGCGAAAAGATCCTCGCTCGATGTGGACGACGAGGAAGTGGTGGTGCTGTCGGCCAGCAGTTGCTGTGGCGAAGAAGTATCGCCGTTCTGGAACACGACGATCGAGTCCGTGTTGGCGGTGGAGTCGTAGGTAAGCGTCGCATGCACGATGTTGTCAATCGTGAAGGTGACGCTTGCGACGCTCTTGTCCACATTTCCGCTGTAGACCGTTGCCAGTCCATTGGCATCGGTGGTGGCGGTGCTCGATATGCCGTGGCTCCATCCGCCGGAAATGGTCGCGCCCGACACCGCTGATCCCGCTGCATCTTGCACCAGTATCGTCACCGTCGCTGCCCACTTATTCCTATTGACCCAACTGCTCGTGCCGTCCAGATCGGCCACGTGCAGCGTCGTGGGAGATGCGGGCGCGACGGTAATCGTCACGGTGGCCGTGTCGGTGCCGCCGTTGCCGTCGCTGA
>JAAYEH010000049.1 GCA_012728855.1 Rhodopirellula sp.
CGGGGACTGGCTCCGAGCCAAATAGCTTCTGCCGGTAAAAAACACGGATTGGCGAGGTATCTGTCCCCGTTTTTCAGCCATGCCCAAGAACCTGCTTGACATAGCGCGCCGCATCGACCATGCTTAGACAACAGTACTGGACACACGATCACGTCCGGTCCCGGAGCCGGATCCCGCCGCTTTCGCGGCCCTGCTCCGCAGCTCATTGGCAATTCGATTGATGATTCGATTCTCCCGCCGGTCGGCGGAGAAGATCGCGGTCCCTTTCCGCCTCCACATGCCCACCGTACGCGCATCGTACGAAGCGGGACTCCAGCAGCGCGAGAAACCGGCACCTCCTCCCCCAGAAGCGCGTGGCCACCATGTCCCCTCGGATTTGAGAAATCGCCAACTTGGTGGCCACACCGACACGACCATAAGACATCCATACGGGATGGAGTGTCTGTCGAGCTTTGGCCGCTCACTTCCGCCGGGCGGCGGGACGAGCCGACCGGATTCTTGCGCAGGTGTCACGCGCGGGCCGTCGCTGGCTGCACGGGATCGCGCCGGCGCGAGAAGCTTTCGCGTAACGTGGCAGGCGTAAGACGCGCGCGGCTGGTAACTCGCGAATCAGGCGGTCGCACTCTCCCCGACGCGAGCCAATGGGCCGCGGTCAGGCTGGAAAGCCTGACGCAGACATGCTAAGAGCCTATCCCAAAACCGCCGGGGACTGGCTCATTTTGCGGAGTCTTCGGAGCAAAATGTGCCTGTCCCCCTCTCCGCCAAGGTTTTGGGATAGGCTCTAAGAGCTTCGATCTGCGCCTGCGTAAAAGGTACAGCGGCGCCGGCCGGCGGAACCTCGGGCACAAGCCGCTGGGCAATCGCCGCCGCCAAGGCGTCGATCCCGTCTCCGCGGGTTGCGCTGGTCGAGAGCCCCTCGCGCCGCGGCGGGCCATCAGGGGCCATGATATCGCACTTGTTATGAACCACCAAACTCCGCGGATACGTTTCAAACAGCCGCTGATCCTCATCGGACCACGGGCGGCTCGCATCGAAGACGAGCACAGCAAGGTCGGCCGCCGCCAAACGCTCTTCAGCCAGCGCGATGCCGGCCTGCTCGACGGGCGAGGCGCCGTCGCGGAGGCCGGCGGTGTCGGAAAGTTCCACCGGCCAGCCGTCCAAAGCGGTCGTGGCCGTGACCACGTCGCGCGTCGTTCCGGGAAGCGGATCCACCAGGGCGCGCTGGTAACCGACCAGCGAGTTGATGAGGCTGCTCTTGCCGACATTGGGTCGCCCGGCGAGCACTACCTGCCAAGGGGCCGTCAGGTGCAATCCCAACGGCGCCCGGGCCAGGAGACGATCGATCTGTTGGCGAGCTTGATCGACCTGTCCCTCGCCGAGCAACGCCTGAATATCATCCATTGCCCGACGCAGTGCCCCTTGGTACTGGTCCAAGAGGATTTCCGCCGCTCGTTGTGTGCGGGCTTCTGCCAGCGCGATGTGGGCCTCGGCGGCGATCGGGTCTTGATGGTGGGAACGGGTCCATTGGCGCCAGTCCGTGCGGCGGCAACCGGCCGCGGCGAGAAGCTCCGTCAGTCTTGCCACGGCCGCGTGACCGCCGTGGCAATGGATTTCCACCGCTTGCTCCGATGCGGCATGGACAATCACCTCCTCGCCCGGTTCGGGACCGAAACGGCCGAAAACCACCCGTTCCGGCGGATACGACGACAGATCCCGCCCAGTCGCCGGACGAAAATGCCGGGCCACGACGTCTCGCGCGCCGAGGCCTTCCACACGCAGCGTGGCAACGGCGCCGCGCCCGGGCGGAGTGAGTTCGGCGACGACTGCCATGAGCGTCATTCCCGCGGCAGAGCCGCTATGTCGATCAGTTGCCCGTCGGCGAGCAGCTTGACGCACACCGGTTTCGCCCCCTTGGGCAATTCCTTCAACGAGAACTCGGCACTTTCTGCGAGCGGCTTGCCTAGAAGCGACTCGCCGTTGGCATCGCAGAGGCTGACCTGGGCATCGCTGGCGGCGCCGGTCACCGTTGCTCTTACGGCATCGCCGTTCCGCGCGACCGTCAGACGCTTGGGCAGGCGGACGAGGCAGCCGACATCGTCCTGGGCCAGCAGTGCCTCGACGACAACTCCATCGGCCACCGGCGGGCACTCGACCTCGATGCTGCGGAGCAAGTCGAAGACATGCTCGTCCTGCTTAAGCTGGATCGGCAGAGCCGGCCCGGAGAATGTGTGACCGGTGGCATTGTAGAGCGTAAAGATCGTCTTCTCGCCGTGCTGGAATCGGTTGGCGTAGACGTACTGCGCCGCCGTGGGGATCAGCGGTTCGCACCGGCGGGCGGCAAAGACGTCCTCGTTCTCCCGCAGGATCCGGTCATAGGCGAGCGGATAGTAGCTGCCAAACGACTCCACGGCATTCCAGAACCGCTTGCGGTGTTTGAGGTCGGCCCCGCGGTGGTCCAACTCGTAGGCCTTGCACTCGGGGAAATAGAACCGCTGCAAGTTGCATTCCAACGGCCGCAGTTCGGTGGCTTGCACCGTCACGTCGTAGGTGATGCAGCCTTCGAGGTACTGGAGCAGATAGTCGTAGCCGGGGTGCTCGGTGGTAAGGACCGAGTCGGGCTTGACCTGGTCCATCGCCTCGCGCACGAGCCGGGTCGACTCGGCAACGGCGCGTTGCCACTCGGTGGTGCCGCGCTCGGCGTAGGTGTGCTGGTGCAGTGTGCTGAAACAAGCCGAGCCGCGGTGACCGTACTCATCGAGCCGAATGCCGTCGGCGCCGGTCTCGCGCATGACGCGGCCCATCGTTTCAGCGACCCACTGGCGGTAGCCAGCCACGTCGAGACAGGGGTTCCACGCCTCGTAGTGGCTCTGCTGCTTGCCGTCGGCCTGGACGACGCCCCATTTTTCGCCCCACTGGCGGCCGTACTTCGTGTTGTAATCAGCGCGAAATGGATCGGTATAAAGGGTGGCCATCGCTCCCATGCGGCGATACGTGTCGATCGCTTCGCGGAGAGCGGGTAGGCCGCCCCAGCGCTGGTTGTAGCCGTCGTAATCGCCGGGATTGTTGGAGAACATCTTCTTGCCTGTAACGGGGTCGGGCAGGAAGTAGCCCTTCCACCGCTGGTAGGCCGCCGCGCCGATCTTCTCCTCCAATTCGTCAAAGGGCGTGCCGAAGGGGCCCAACGGCGACCATTCCCACCACGACATCAGCTCGATGCAATCGCAGCGGGGCTGGACGAAATCGGTGCGGTACTTGCCATCGGCGAACAGGGGACTTTGGCCCCAGCCCGCGGCGATCATGTTGTGAATCGATTTGAGCTTCGAGGGGTAGGGGCGGAATTTCCAGACGTGATGGCACCAATCCGCGTAGTCGCGCATCGGCCCGCGCCAATCGCCGGCGTGGGCCTTCAACGCCACATCCTTCACCTCGAACGCTTTGCCGCTGGCGCGGGTGCGGCGGAGGTACTCGTAGGTGAGGCCGATCCCCGGGATCTGCTCCAGCGAGTTGGTCCACGTGAACTCCTCGGTGGTTGGCGGGGTGCTCTTGTCGCCGCTTACTTCTCGCCGGCCGGGGATATGCTTGCGCAGGGCCAGCACTTTGTGCCGTCCGTCGTCGTCGGTACACCAGACGGCCAGCCCGCCGCCCTTGGCGGGACTGAAGAGATCGATCAACTGAAACAGCGCCTCATGGTCGCCGTAGCCGCGGCGGATCAGCGCCGGCACGTCGGCCATGATCCCTCCGCCCCAGGGGAAGAAATAGTAGTCGTCAGCCGGTTCGTCGGAAATCGCCAGCCCGGAGAAGTGGGGAAAGGCGGTCTTGAAGTGGACCGGCGTATCCGAGCGGTTGGTCAGCTTCAAGCCCATCCGCAGGGCATCGTCGATCCACACCGACATCTCCGCCTCCAACCCTGCCGCTTCGCAGGCCAACCGAGCCGTGAATCCCTGGCGGGCGGCGGCTGGGGCGATCGATTGGCAGGTGAATTCGCGGGAGCCGGTGTAGCGTTTGCCGTCGACCTCGACCAAGAAGAGCCCATTATCCTCGGGGTTGCGGACCATTTCCGATGCGGTAAGTTCGTTGTAGAGCGAGACAAGCTTCAGCAGCTTCCCCTCGGTCCGCTGGAAGCGGCAACGCAGATTGTCGTTCTCCAACAGCACCGTCTCCCCCTCGATCCGCGACGTTGGCGGACGGCGAACCACGGCGCCCTGGGGCGGGGCCATCTTCGGCGCCATATCGATCTTCGCCGAGTGGGGATGGTAATCCCTGGCAGCTTCCAGCTCAAACCGGACGAGTGAATTCGACGCAGCGAGTTGGATTCCCGTCGGCCTCGCGTCACGATCGGGAGGGAGTGTGGCGGTGAACCGGGGCCCTTTGGCCTTCGCGGGCGGCGAGATCGGCTGCCGTTGGTCGTTGAGCCAGTGGAACTCGAAGGCCCGATCGCCGTCGATTTCCAACGTGACCCGTAGCGGCGAAAGCGGGTCGAGAGCTTCGACGTCCCATTCCGCCCGCGTTACGCCGGTGTGGGCGCCGACGTATTGCAGGACACCGGCCGGATCCATCAATCGATTTTCCTTGGCCGACCAGACGGACTGGATCGTCCGCGGCCCGCTAAGCAGGTAGAGCCGTACCATGTACTCGCCCTTGCCGCCGGTCGCCGTCAGTTTGTCGTCCTGCCACTGGCTCGTTTTGCTGAACTTCACCTGGCTGTTGGCGGTGGGCACGGTGTTGTCGATGCCGAGGTAGAGGTAATCGTCGGGCCGTTGCTTTTCGGTGGGGAGCAGGTGGAAGACGATCTCGTTGGGGCCGCGTACCAGCATATCCTTGGGAATGGGATAATCGTGCCAGCGGAATCCGTATCCGCCGGCGCCCTTCTCGTTATAGATCGGCAGGTCGGCACCGGTGAGGACGGGAATCGGCTTGCCGTTGACGACGATTTCCAAAGCCTCGTCCAGTCCGTTGGGCTGCGGCAACTCGATCTGGGAGTAGTCGCGAACGGTGAAATAGACCGAGAGGCGGACCTCGCCGGCGCGGTTCCAGACGTCGTCGGGTACGGCGCTAAGGTCGAGGATCTTCTTGGCCTCGTAATCCGGACCGCGCTGGTGCGTGATCCCCGTCGTGGTGCCGCCCCAGTTGCCGTGGTCGTCGCGGACGACATAGGCGCCGTCGGAGAGTTTTTCTACGAGGGAAGGCGTTGCGAAGGTGTTTGGACTTAGGGAAGAGTAAATGACCAGGCAGGATAGAATGGTCGTCCATCGAGAAATTGGGTTCTTGTCATTGGTCATTGGTCATTTGTCATTGGTTGGAGGGTTGCTGGCGTGGCGGCGCTGGGCAGTTAACAGATGCGGGGCATTTGCTCGCCGGAAAGGAGATCGAGGATGCGGCCTCCGCCGAGAGGGCCGCGGAGTTCGACCAGGCCGGGATGGTGGTCGAGGACCGTGCCGATGATCGACGCCTGGGGAGCGCTGGGGTGCCGGCGCATTTCGTCGAGGATGCGGTCGGCGGCATGAGGGGCAACGAAGGCCACCAGGCGGCCCTCGTTGGCTACGTACAGCGGGTCGAGACCGAGCAACTCGCACGCGCCGGCGACTGGTTCGGCTATAGGAATCGCCGCTTCGTTTAGCTCGACGCCTACGGCCATATCTTTGGCGATTTCATTCAGCGCGGAAGCGAGCCCGCCGCGGGTGAGATCGCGCAGGCAGTGGACCGCCTGGGGGTCGGCGGCGAGCATGGTTTCGACCAGGCCCCAGAGCGATCCGCAGTCGCTGTCCAGAGCGCCTTGGAACTCCAGCCCTTCGCGCACCGACATGATGGCGATGCCGTGCCGGCCCAGGTCGCCGCTGACGAGGATGCGATCGCCGACGGTGACACGCCGCGGGGACACGTCGATCCCCTCGGCGACGACGCCGATGCCGGCGGTGTTGATAAACACCCCGTCCCCCTTGCCGCGGTCGACCACCTTGGTGTCGCCGGTAACGATTTTTACGCCGATCTCACTTGCCGTGGCGCGCATCGAGGCGACGATTCGCTGGAGTGAGTCCATCGTCAGCCCTTCCTCGAGGATCATTCCTACGCTGAGCCAGCGTGGTCTCGCCCCGGCCATCGCCAGGTCGTTTGCCGTGCCATAAACGGCCAGCTTGCCGATGTCGCCGCCCGGGAAGAACAAGGGGCTGACGACGAACGTGTCGGTGGTAAAGGCCACGCGGGCATCGCCCAAGGGGAGCACCGCGCTGTCGTGCGGCACGCTCTTTTCTTCCGTGCCGCCGGTGCCGAACGCCGGCAGAAACATCTGTTCGATGAGGTTCCGCATCAGCCGCCCGCCGCCGCCGTGGGCCATCTGCACGGTGCTGTAGGTCTGGCGGGGAGCAGGGCAACTCAAGCGGAACTCGCGGTCGGGATCATTGCTCATCGATTCGCCGATTCTAAAAAGCCCTTACAAAACGGGGACAGGCACCCTCGTCTCGATTTCCTTTTGCTGGTTGCTGACAATCGTCGGGAGCCAGTCCCCGTTTTGTAAGGGCTTCTAAATGGAGATGCCCCCTTCGCCTTCCGCTCCCACCGGCGGTAGAATTGCCGGCAGGACGAAGATCTTGCCGTCTCCCATCCGTCCGGTGCGGGCGACCTCGACGATGGTGCGGATCACCTCTTCCACGCGGAGGTCGTCGACCCAAAGGCTGATCTCGACCTTGGGCAGAAAGGCCAGCGAATATTCGCTCCCCACGTACTCATCGAGGTAGCTCTTCTGGCGTCCGTAGCCCTTGACCTCTCGAACGCCACACGCTTCCAACGGCGCATGCTTCAGCGCCTCGAGCACTCGCTCGACCAGGTACGGCTTGACGATGGCGATGACTTCCTTCACGAAACCAGCCCGGGGCGGGGAGTGGGGGGATGACTGCCTCTTTTCAATCTACCGACCCGACGGGCAAAGGGAAAGAGCCTGGCGTACTACCGATTCCATTCGTCCCGGCCGTACCGCTCGACGACAAGCTCCGCCGTCCTCTGGCGGGGCCACTCGGGATGGGATTTGTCGGCTTGCCACGCTTCGGCCACGGCCTGTCGAATCTCTCCGCTGGAAAGCGGCAGATTCGCGACAAATGCCCTATGCGAGCGTCCACTACGATACTCCGGTTGACGCGGAGGCATCTTCAGGCATCGCTCGACCAGTTCCAGCGGGAAATCAAACAGCAGGGTACCGTGATAGAGGAGATGGTCGCGTTTGCAGCGGACACTATTGCCCGACACTTTCTTGCCGCCGACCGCCAGGTCGCTGATCCCTTGCGGCTCGACTCCGCGAACCAACCGCTCCAGCGCCGCAGCCATCGTGTTCATCACGAAAGCGTGGGCGTGATCGAGCAACCGCAGCGCCGGCCGTCGCCGATAGCTGAGCACAACGGCATACATCAAACACCCTGGCCCAGTGACAATCGCCGCTCCCCCGCTGACTCGGCGGAACGCCAGGATACCCAATTCCCGACAAGCCTCCAGGCAGACCTCCTCCTCCATCCGCGACGAACGGCCCACGACGACCATCGGCTCCGCCGGTTCCCAGAGGCGGAGCGTTTCCAGCGGCTGGCCGGCTCGTTCGGCCTGGTCGAGCAGAGCCTCGTCGAGGGCGAGGTTTTCGGCGGGCGATGGGAGGGTTAGATCGAGCAGATACATGGGCGATGATTCTGATTTGCCGTTCGAGTTACCAATAGGGGGCTCCCAAGCCGCTCGCCGCGTTTTCGCAGGGAAGAGGCGGAGATTGGAATCGCCCGACTATCCAATGCATAAGAATCTCAGTATACTAGTTCAAGGAGAGATGAAGTTGCTACACCCCGGGGCCGGTTTGATGCCTCAAGTCGTTCGTGCCATCTTCGAAAACGGCGTATTTCGGCCACTGGATCCGCTTGAACTTCAAGAGCACCAGCAGGTTCGCCTTACCGTCGAGCAGGCCGTGCCGCACAAGGCTGCCGACGATAGCGGGCAATCTGCCGATCCGCTCGGCGGTATTCGTGTTTCGACCGGAATTCCCGATCTTGCGGAACACTTTGACGATTATCGCTTTGGACGGCGCCGACCGTGAACGCGGTGTTTCTTGATACTTCCGGTCTCATCGCGGTGGTCAATGCCGACGATCAATGGCATCCCGCGGCCAAGTCGGTCTGGCAGACGCTGGTGGATTCGGCGGTTCCGTTGCTGACAACGTCGTTGGTGCTGATTGAGATCGGCGACGGGCTTTCCAGGATCCAGCATCGACAACTCGCGATCGACCTTCACGACCGTTTACGCACATCATCTCGCGTCGATGTCGTTCAGGTAACCCCCGATGACGAAGCAGGCGGATGGGAACTGTTTCGGAACCGAAACGACAAAGAGTGGGGATTGACGGATTGCGTCAGCATGCTCGTCGCACGGCATCGAGACGTGCGGGAGTTCTTCTCATGCGACCATCATTTTGAACAAGCGGGCTTCCGAATACTCCTGAAACCATCATAGTGGCCTGTTCATAGATCGTAGAGTGTCGGATCCGTCTTGGGCGCCCTTAGCTGCCGTGAGAACTGCCTGAGTCCGCCCGCCGCCTTGCCGAACGTCGGTTCTTCGCCTTCGAGCAAATCTCCCATCTCCTGCTCGATCTTCTCCGGATCTTCGCCGGCCTCCATCCGCCTGATGGCCTCTTCCATGTTCTGGCCAAGATTCATCCCGGTCGCTTCCGAAAGCTTCCGCATCATCTGAGCCATCTGGCGCGGATTGTCTTCGTCGATCTCGCCGCCGTCTCCTCCCATTTCCCCCAGCAGTTGCTCCATCTTCGCTTCGTCGAAGTCGGCGGGCAGGTCGTCCCCCTCGTCCGACGCCGTGGCGCCCTTGGAGATCGAGAAGCGGGAAGGCGGGCGCCGCTCGAGTTGCTTGCGTCCGCAACGGGGGCACGCCGGCCGTCGCGTTGTGTCCGCCCGGCGGGCGAAAAAGTTGTAGATGGTATGGCAATCGCCACAATAGAACTCATAGATCGGCATGGAGATCTCCCTGATGCGGCGCAGCTACCAAGTAGCCCTGGGGCAGGATCGCAGCCTGCCTGGTATCGGCGAACAAAACAGGCAGGTTGCAGACCTGCCCCACGACGCGGTGACCTTGGCAGCTTGAGAAGTTTAGCGGTTCGATGGCTACCTCGTCAAATGAACACGCGTATAGGTCATTGCGTAGGAAATCCGTGGCGGCCAAAGCGTCTTCTCCGGCGGTCGGGCGACCTTGACGATTATTCGGCCTCTGGGCGTAAGAGACTGGGCCACTGGGACTTGCGAAAAAGGGCCTAACAACCGTGTCGGATGAAGAACCGGAAACCTTCAAAGAATTTTTTCGGCCGTAACTGCTTGTGCAATTTCGAGTAACGGCTGCCGCTGCCCGTCCTGGCGAAGTTTAACGTTTGCCGCGCGGCATTTTATCCGCAAAACTACACAGAGGTAACTGCGTGCGGCGGTGCCGCGGCCTGCTGGGGCAAGCCGCCGGCCGGTCGTGGCAAAAAGAGACACAATGAGCTTTTGCCGGCACGAAGGCCGGCGAGGTGGAAATCACATGAGCGCTCGGTTCGGTTTTCTGGCTTTGCTGTCGGTCGGCCTGTCGGCGGCGCCGGCCTTGGCGGTGGATTGCTGTCTGCCCGTCTGCCAGCCGGTCCAGGCGTATCGGCTGGTCTATCAGACGGTCTATGAGCAACAGCAGGTGACGGCCTATCGCATCGAACAAGAGACCGTCTGCGAGGAGCGGCAGGTAACAACCCACCGCCCGGTATGGGAAACGCAGGTGCGGGAGCGGCGTTACCAGGTGGCGCGCCCGGTAACGGAGACGAGCGAGCGCGAGGAGCGCTACACGGTCCAGCGGCCTGTTTGGGAAACCCAGGTCCGCGATTGCAGCTACGAGCAGACCCGCTACGTAGAGGAGACGGCCGAGCGCGAAGAACGCTACCAGGTTCAGCGGCAGGTCTACGAGACCGAACAGCGGCAGGTAAATCGCACGGTGCTGCGGCCGGTGACGCAAACGGTGTATCGCAACGAATGCCAGACGGTCTGCGAACCGGTGACGACCGTGCATCGGCAATTGGTCGACCAGGGCTGCTACACGCAGCAGACGGTGCTGAAGCCGGCGTTCACGCTGTTCAAGCATCGGCTTGCCTGGCAACCGGCACAGTGCGTGACCGATCCCTGTACCGGCGCCGCGGCATCCGTGCCGGGCGGCCTGGCGTGGGTTCCCAACCAGCGGTATCGTCTCGACGTCCAGCAGGTGTGGCAGCCGAATGTCGTCGCCATCGAGACGCCGCAGACGACGTACGTCTCGCGCGTCGTCAATCGGCAAGTGCCGGTGGAGGTAACCTCCTATCAGCAGGAACAGGTTTGCGAGACGGTTCCGGTGCAGGTCTGCCGCACGGTCACCGAAGAGCACGTTCGGAAGGTGCCCTACACGGTCTGCCGGCCGGTCCGCGAGATCATTGAGCGCAAGGTGCCGGTTCAGGTCTGCCGTATGGTCACCGAAGAGCACGTTCGGAAGGTGCCCGTGACGACTTGCCGGATGGTCTACGAGG
Source organism: Rhodopirellula sp. (assembly GCA_012728855.1). GTDB lineage: Bacteria > Planctomycetota > Planctomycetia > Pirellulales > Thermoguttaceae > JABWBD01. The sequence goes on from JAAYEH010000049.1 coordinate 10,544, forward strand.
ATCGCGTTGAACAAATCCCCGTAAAGGTGTGCAGAATGGAAGCCGTGGCCGAGACGGTGCGTGTGCCTCGCGTGGTGGAGAAACGAGTGCCGGTGACCTACTCGTGCTGCGTGCCGCGCGTGGTATGTACCCGCGTGCCGTTGGATCCGTGTGGAACGGCGATCGTCGTCGCGCCGACGGTGACCACGTCGTCGGAGTGTTGCACGCCGGCGCCGGTAACCTCGGTGGCGCCGCAGTCGTCCCCGGGGCCGGACGCGGGCTACGATTCGTCGCAACCTCGAACGCAACTTCAACCGACGCCGGCCCAGCCGCGACAGGAGCAGAACAACGGGGCGAACGTGCAGCCTTCGCTTCCGCCGGAATCCAACCGGCCCGAACCAGTGAATCCCGAGCAGCCCGTTCCGCCGACGCCGGGTCAAAACGGCGGCAGCTCGGTGTATCCCAATCCGAACACCGGCAATCCCAGCACCTGATTGCTATCGCTTCAATGAACTCTGCGGGCGGGGTGCGGATCACTGATGATCCGCGCCCCGCTTGTTTGCGCGGTGTTCGTTTCTCCGCTCGGGCGGTATCCTGGGATTGCGACGGAAGTACGGAGCTTCACTATGGGAGCCGAACAAGCAACCGTTTACGGGGCGGCGAGGAAAGGAACGATAACGATGCGTACTGAATCGATGCGAGCAACTTGCCGGTGCAGTGCAGCGATCGCGATGATCTGGCTGTCGGGCGGTCTGATCGCCAACGCGGACGTTCCGCCCGAATTACGCCCCTGGCTCATCGAGCAGAAATGGGAGCGTGATGTGGATGGGCCGGTCGTCTCGCTGGGCCAACCCGGCGCATTCGACGACATGCACATCTTCGCCCCGGCCGTCGCTATGGAAGACGACCGCTACTGGCTCTGGTACTGCGGATCCCGCGGCGAGGTTCGAGAGCGGGTATTTCAGCTCGGACTGGCCACCAGCCGCGAGGGCCGCGAGTTCGCGAAGCATTCGGCCGGCCCGCTCTTCTCCTTCGGCGACGGCAAACGCTCGGTCCTGACCCCCGCGCTGCTTCGCTCTCCGGAAGGTTCCACGCTTCGCGAGGATGGAAAGTTGCGGATCTGGTTCAGCTCGACCTGCTTTCAGGACACGAGCAGTTTGCACACTTTGCACGAGACCACGAGCGAAGACGGCATCCACTGGTCGGCCCCCTCGCCTCCGCTGCTGAATGACGCCTACGCGCCGACGGTGATCAAAACCGGCCGCACGTATCAGATGTGGTACACCGACGTCTCGGCCGAACCCTGGATCATTCGCCATGCAACCAGCGCCGACGGGCGTAAGTGGCGAGTGACGCACGAGCCCGCGCTGGTGCCGGATCAGAAGTGGGAACAGGGGAATCTCTTCTACCCGACGGTGCTGAAGATCGGCAGTGCGTATCTCATGTGGTACGGCAGTTACTGGATCGGCCGGCCCGATACCACGGCGCTGGGGTTCGCGGTGAGCCTCGATGGAATGAATTGGTGTAAGCACGCGGAGAACCCGGTGTTTCGTCCCGATCCGAGTCACCGCTGGGAATCGCACTACGTTACCAGCCAGTCGATCATGCGTCTGGCCGACGGCAGCTTCCGCATCTGGTATGCAAGCCGCAAGCAGCCGCCCTTCGTGAACAAGTACTTTGCCATCAATACCGCACGATGGCCCGATCCGCCGCGAGATACCGCCTTCGTCAATCCTGCCCCATGGTCTTTCACCAGCCGCGACGGGTTCTTGGACTGGCAGCGAATCACGCGCCGACGGATTGCCGAGATGCTGGGTATTCCTCGCCGACGCGTACACCTGGAAGCGGAGAAGCGGGGCCAGTTCGAGCACGACGGCATCGTGGTCGAGAAGTGGGTGTTCACCGCGGAACCCGGTTCGCGGGTGCCGGCCGTGCTCTATCGTCCCCAGTCTCCTCCTCAGCCGATGCCGGCCATCGTGCTCACTTTCGGCCATGGCGGAAGCAAAACCCAATGGCAGTACAACTACACGGGCCAGTTGTACGCCCGCTTGGGATTGGCCTGCCTCGCCTTGGATCCCATCGGCGAAGAAGAGCGGCACATTGAAGGCCGCCTCGGTACGCGTGCCCACGATCCTCGACCGGTCCACGAACATGCGGACAAAGCCGGCCGGCTGATCATGGGCAAACTCCTGCTGGACACGATGCGGGGTATCGATTGGCTATGCACGCGCGAGGACATCGACCACGAGCGGATCGGCGTCGCGGGCAATTCACTGGGCGGGGCAACGGCGAGTTGGATGGCGGCGCTGGAGCCGCGGCTCAAATTGGCCATCGTCTCGGGCTGGGCCTACTCCGACGTCGGGCTGCGATCGAAGTACTGCACCAAGGTTCCCAACCAGCGCATGCGGGAGTTTCTCCGCTGGTCCGAGTACGCCGCTTTGGCCGCGCCCGACTGCGCGCTGATGGTGATGAACGGCGATGCCGACGCAATCATCGACACGGATGGCGACGGCACAGCCTGGACCGATACCACCGCCGCCGTGGAAGCCGCCGCGGACGTGTATGCGATGCTCGGATCCGCAGGCAAGATTCGGGCGTGGTACGAGGCGGGTGGAGGTCACCGGCCTTACATGGCGCAGAAGCAAGCGATGGAGTGGATCCATCGGCACATCGGCACACCGGGCTGGAGCTTGGAGCAGATCCGCGCGTTGCCGACGGTGAATTCCGGAGAATACTGCGATGCGCACGGCATCCGATTGGAAACGCTCTATGGGATCCCATTGCACCAGCGCGGCGCGACGCTTCCGGACCTGCGGTTGCGTCTGATCTCGCGAGAAATGCTGTCGTGCCTGAATGAAACGGAACGGGGCTCCGCCGCCTACACGCTCGAAGGCTGGCTGGAATCCATTGCCAAACCCTAGCAAGCCGGCCGAGCGGTCACCGCTTCACCTTGGCGAGGTCGAGGAAGACGATGATGGAGGGATTGCCCACCGGGGTGTAATGGCCGGTGAATTGGAGGCCGCCGGTGCGGCGATTCACCCGGAAGACGGCGATGTTGTCGGCTCGCTGATTGCAGCAATAGAGGAACTGGCCGGTGGGGTCGAAGTTGAAGCTGCGGGGATAATCGCCGCGTGTCCATTCTTCCCCGCGGTAGGTGAGGTCGCCGTTGGGGCCAATGGAAAAGATTCCGATGCTGTCGTGCAGGCGGTTGCCCGCATAGACAAATTGCCCGTCGTCTGAAACAAGAATCTCGGAGCAGAAATTACTGCCGGCAAACCCGGGCGGTAAGGTGGAGATTGTCTGCCGTGAGGTTAGCCGCCCCGCTCGGGCGTCGTAGTCGAACAAGACGATGGTCGAGCCTTCCTCCTGAATGGAGTAGAACCAACGACCATCGGGATGAAAATGGAAATGCCGCGGGCCGTCTCCGGGCGGCAGCGAGACGGCCGGCGGATCATTGGGAGCGAGCACACCCGTCCGCTCGTCGAACTTCCAGACGAAGATTCGATCCAATCCCAAGTCAACATGGAGCACGAAGCGTCCTGAGGGATCGGCCTGGATCATGTGGGCGTGAGTCCGATCGTGCCCACTGATGGCAAAGCTGCCCGCTGGAGCATTGGTCGCCTTGGTGGGGCCGAGCTTACCGGCATCGTTCTTCACGTCCGTGGCGTTGCCCAACCGGCCGGCGGGCAAGATCGGGAGTACCGCCACGGAGCCGCCAAAATAGTTGGCCACCAACAAGAACCGTCCTGAGGGATGGATGCTCACATAGGTCGGACCGGCGCCGCCGGAGCCGACGGTGTTGAGCAACGTCAAGCGACCGTCTGCTCGATCGATCGAGAAGGCGCTGACCGTGCCTTGCTTGTCTTGCCCGAGGTGATCTGTCTCGTTGGCGGAATAAAGCCGGGTTCCGGCCGCATTCAAAGCCAGGCAGCCAGGGCTTGTTCCCAACTCGTACATGCCGGCGGGCGTCATCGCCCCGCTGGCGCGATTCACCTCGAAGAGGTGGATGCCGCGACCATTGCCGGGCGGCAGATCCACCTGCGTCGGCAACACATCGCGAAGCGGAGAACTGAAGGTGCCGACATAGGCGATGAGTGGCAGACGAACTTCTTTCGACTGCGCCGGCAGCGAAGCGGCGAAGAGCGGGCTTGTTCCCGCCAGGGCGGCAGAAGCTTTGAGAAACCAGCGCCGGGAACGGCCGAGTGGAGTCATGGCAAAAAACCGTCTGTGGGGTCGATGGGGCAATTGGAGGCGGGCGGATTGAACCGCGGGGCGGCCTCCCGTCGACTACCCTATAACCGATCGGTCCGAATTGCAATGCGCGGAGCGAGGATTCGTCGTTGCCGACGTCAGCCCTCGACTCTCTCGTTGCCGAGCGTTTTCGTGGGGGAGAGGCCGAAAAACGGAGCAGTCCTCTGCCGCCCCATGAACGGTCCCCCGCAACCGGCGTCTACACCACTCCCTGCTGGAGCATCGCGTCGGCTACCTTTACGAAGCCGGCGATGTTGGCGCCCTTGACGTAGTTGACCGCTTTGCCGTTCTGGCCGTAACGGACGCAGTTCTCGTGGATCGACCGCATGATCACTTGGAGTTGCTGATCCACGTCCTGCGACGAGCGCCGCAGGCAACCGGCGTTTTGCGACATTTCCAGGCCGGAAACCGCCACGCCGCCGGCGTTGGCCGCCTTGCCGGGGCCATAGAGGATGCCGGCGTCGAGGAAGACGTTGATGCCCTCCAAGGTGGTCGGCATGTTCGCGCCCTCGCTGACGCAGTAGCAGCCATTCTTGACCAGCGTGCGGGCGTCTTCGGCGTCCAGTTCGTTCTGGAAGGCGCTGGGGAAGGCCAACTGGCAGGGAACGTCCCAGGGCCGGCGGCCCGGCAGGTATTCGGCGCCGGGGAACTGCTTGGCATACTCGCCGATCCGTCCGCGGCGGACGTTCTTCAACTGCATGACCCAGGCGAGCTTCTCCCGGTCGATGCCGTCCGGGTCGTGGATCATGCCGGCCGAGTCGGAGAGCGTTACCGGCTTGGCACCGAGTTGGAGAAGCTTCTCCACGGTGTACTGGGCCACGTTTCCCGAACCGGAGACGGTGGCCACCTTGCCCTCGACGCTTTCGCCCCGCGTGGCGAGCATTTCCTGGGCGAAGTAGACTGAACCGTAGCCGGTGGCCTCGGGCCGGATCAGTGATCCGCCGTAGTTCGTTCCCTTACCGGTAAGCACGCCGTGGAACCGTCCGGTCAGCTTCTTGTACTGGCCGAAGAGATAGCCGATCTCGCGGCCTCCGACGCCCACGTCGCCGGCCGGCACGTCGACGTCCGGTCCGATGTGGCGGTACAGCTCGGTCATGAACGCCTGGCAGAACCGCATCACCTCGTTGTCGCTCTTGCCTTTGGGATCGAAGTCGGAGCCGCCCTTGGCGCCGCCCATGTAGAGGGTCGTCAGGCTATTCTTGAAGACCTGCTCGAATGCCAGAAACTTCAACATGCCGATGTTCACGTTGGGATGAAAGCGAAGCCCGCCCTTGTATGGGCCAATGGCGCTGTTCATCTGGACGCGGTAGCCGCGGTTGACATGAACCTCGCCGCCGTCATCAACCCAGGTGACGCGAAACATCACCACGCGTTCCGGTTCGACGATCCGCTCGAGAATCTTGGCCTGGCGGTAGGCCGGAGTGGATTCGACCACGGGCATGACGGAATCGACGACTTCCCAGACGGCTTGGTGAAATTCCAGTTCGCCGTGAGTTCGTGCGATGACCTTTTCCATGAAGTCGCGGACGGCGGTCGCCGTGCCGCCGTTGGAGGCCATGCGGGATTCAAGCTGCGTGAGGGCGGGGGTCATCAAAGGTTCTCCTTAGGGGCGGGAAGGAAGGGGACAGGTCCATCTTTTCGGCCGGCGTCTTTGGCGCCAAAAGGCGTCGAATTGCCGAAAAATGGACCAGTCCCCGCCCGTCCCGAACATGGTTACAATGTTTCAAGGTTGATCGTCGCTTGCCTCTCGGCAGAAGCGATGGATGTAATCGAGGTAGTGTTTGAGCAGCCAGAACTTCTCGAGGAATTCCGGCCATCCGCAGGACGGCTGGAATCCCTGCTCCATTTCGGCGGTAATGGCGCCGACGGGAGTCACGCCTTTCTGAAACTCCCGCCACAATTCTTCCCAGACCTTCAGTGCGCTTTCGTCGACCGAGGCGACGATGTAGCGAACGGCTTTTAGTGTAGCAGCCGGGCTGCTGTGCGGATCGTTCGCCCCGTGGTTTTCGGGCGACATCGCCGCGACAATGTCTTCCGGTAAATCAAATGCTCGTACCATCGGTGCCCCTCGCTTGGGAAGCAGTCCGACTGCCGTGGGCAGTCTGGCTGCCATGCAGTTCTTTTCGGCCGCTTCGGTTCGCCCGTCTTCCGCCGGCCCGCGGGACAAACTGGTCGCACTGATCGATCCACGTTCCGGGTTGCCTCAAGGGGCACTTCGCACGGTGTCGGCAGCGACCACAGATCCCACAACTCACAGCGGTTTACCCTCCACGGTCAAGAGAGCCACGCAGATGCGGCAAAAGCAGCGAATGGCGTGCCGCGCCAGGGAACCGTGGCGAAGAGCGGCCGCAAGTTATGTTTGAGCAACGAGATCCGGGGGAAATCGGGTTCAGCAATCGGTATCGAGCCAATCCCTTGCCGTTGCTGGTCTCGCACCGCGCCGTTGTCCGACGGAGGAGAGCCGCACCGCTAAGCCATTGTGTGTGTGGCACTTACTACGACTGTTCAACATTTGCACAGCCGTGGTGCCACGCCGGCAGCTTGTTTTCAGCCCTCGGGGCTCTCCAGGTGGTACTTCTTGATCCGGTGGCGGAGTGTATTGCGGCTGATACCCAGCAGCCGCGCGGTCTGAACCTGGTTGTGACCGCAGTGCTTCAGCGCCTGAGCGATGAGCGTTTCCTCGACCAGATCGACGAGGTTGGCGTGGGCCTGCCGGTCGGCCAGCCGGAGCAGTTCGGGGACCATCTCCTCGATACGGCCACGGACCGCACGGAGCAGATCGTCGCGCGTGGCCGCGGCGGCCCGCTCGGGGTCGGATTCGAAGTGGAGGTGCTCGGGCAGCAAGACGTCGCCTTTGCACATCAGGACTCCGCGGCGGAGGCAATTCTCCAGCTCCCGAACATTGCCCGGCCAGGCGTGCGCGTGCAATTTTCGCATCGCCGGTTCGGCGACGTACTGGATCGGCTTGGCGTATTGCCCGGCAAAGCGGCCGACGAAGTAGCCGACGAGCGGTTCGATGTCGTCGATGCGCTCGCGCAAAGGGGGAAGCTCGATAGAGATGACCTTCAAGCGATAATAGAGGTCTTCGCGGAAACGGCCTTGCTCCACTTCTCTTTCAAGGTTTTTGTTGGTGGCGGCCAGTATTCGCACGTCGGCATGGATCGTTTCGCCGCCGCCGAGCCGCTCGAACTCACCCTCCTGCAGCACGCGGAGCACCTTGGCCTGGGCCGCGCGGGAGATCTCGCCGATTTCGTCGAAAAAGAGGGTGCCGGTGTGGCAGCGTTCGAATTTCCCGACCTGCGGTCGATCGGCTCCGGTAAACGCCCCGCGCTCGTAGCCGAACAGTTCACTTTCGAAGAGTGCGTCGGGGATGGTGGCGCAGTTGACCGCCATGAAGGGTTTGTCTTTGCGGTGGCTGTGATGGTAGATCGCCCGCGCCGCCAGCTCCTTGCCGGTGCCGCTCTCGCCGGTGATCAGCACGGTGACGTCCTTTTCCGCCACCTGTCCGATGAGCTTAAAGACCTCCTGCATCTTGCGGTGCGTGCCGACGACCCGGACGCCGGCGCCGCCTGCCGGGGAGACTTTGGTCAGCGAACCGGGGAGGCGGACGACCTCCTTCATCAGGCGATTCACCCGCAGGGCATCGGCGGCGATCCGTTTCAACTCCTCGGAATCGAACGGCTTGAGGAGGTAGTCGTAGGCGCCGATGCGCATGGCGTCGATGGCCGTCTCGGTGGTGCCGTGGGCGGTCATGATGATTACGGGCGTTTTCACCTGCGCCTGCTTGATGGCGGCCAGGGTCTCCAGGCCGTTGAGCCCCGGCATCATGTAGTCGAGCAGGATCAGGTCAAAGGCGTTTTCCGCGAGCAGTTCGAGCGCCGCTTCACCGTCGGCGCGGGCATGCACCTCGTGGCCCTGGCGGGTAAAAAGCCGGGTGAGGAAGTGCGTCAGCCCTTCATCGTTGTCGACGATCAGAATTCTTTCCATGGCGGTGGCTTTCACTCGACGGCCGGCAAGTGGATGGAAAACGTGGCGCCGGCGCCGGGCGCCGTATCGACGCGCACCGTGCCGCCGTGGAACTGCACCGTGTTCTGGACGATCGGCAGGCCGAGGCCGGAGCCGCCCGTCTTCGTGGTGAAGAAGGGTTCAAACAGGAACTGGCGATCTTCGGCCGTGATGCCCGGGCCGCTATCGGCAACTTCAATCCGCACAGCGAGCTTGCCTTCGTCGCCCGAACCGCCCTCGGCCGAGACCGACACTCGCAATTCACCGCCCGCCGGCATGACTTCCAGCGCGTTGACCATCAAGTTGACCAGGCACTCGCTCAATTGCCGCAGATCACCTTGGGCGCGGGGCAGCCGCTCGGCAATCGAAGAAGAAACGGCGACGTTCTGCTGTTTCGCTCGCGGTCCGACGATTTCCAGAGCTTCTTCGATAAGCCGCCGGAAATCGAGGTCGGCCATTACCGGCTCGCGCGGCCGCGCAAATTGGAGGAAGTGATTCACCGTGGCTTCGATGCGATGGATTTGACGCATCGCCACCTGGAAATCCTCGCGATCTTCCGGGGAGTTGTCGAGGGTTTCGCGGCACGACTGGAGAAACAGCTTGAGCGAGGTCAGCGGGGTGCGAATCTCATGAGCGACACCCGAAGACAGCCGCCCCAGCGCCGCCAGATGCTCGGAGCGCGCGGCGGCTTGGAGGGTTTTCTGCAGACGGGCCTCGACCTTGCGCAGTTCTTCCTCGGTGAATCCGACGCGTCGCTTGAGCCGATCGTGGTGTTCCTGCAAACGGCCGGCCATGTCGGCAAACGCCGCGTACAACTGCCCGATCTCGTCGTGCCGCCGGGTGGGGGCGCCGGCGAGGGCCTCGTCGAAATGCCCGGCGGCCAGCGATCGCGCGGCCTCGCTCAAGGTCCGAATCGGTGCGGTGACATAGTAGCCCAGCAGCCAGGAGATGAGCACCGCCGTCGCCGCGGTCACGGCAATCGCCAGGCAGAGGGCGCGGGTCAGCTCGCTCGAGGGCGCAAAGGCCTCGTCGCGATCCTGTTCGACGACGAGATGCCAGTCGGTTCCCGCCACCGGCCGGGAAGCGCCGAGTACGGCGATCCCGCGGTAATCCGTATAGATCGGCTTGCGACCCGCCTTGCCGAAGATCTGCGAAAAACTCTCCGACCGGGAGATATTCTCCCGCAGAATCCGGCCAGGCTCCTTGTGGACGAGAAACGTCCCCTCTCCGTCGACGAGGTAACTCTCCCCAGTCCGGCCCAGCGACACGCGCAGCACGTCGGCGAGAATCGAGGCGGTGCTGACGGTCGCGCGGACCGCGCCGAGCGGATTGCGGCCCTCTCCGGGGATTGGTGTGGCGATGACAAACACCGACTCCTTCCCGCCGGGTTCAAGGTGAACGGGCGCCATGGCGGTTCGGCCGCCGAGGGCTTCGCGGATGCCCGTTTCCTCGGCAAACGGCGACCGTTCACGGGGCGGGAAGGAAGGGGACTGCGTATCGAACCGGACCTTTCCGGCGGCATCGACCACCAACAGCCGCGTATAGACACCGTACTGGCTGCGAACCAATTCCAGGTAGGGACCGATTTCGGCGGCGTCGAGTGTGCGAACGGGCGAGGCTCCGGCGACCACTTCCAAGTCGGCCTTCCGTTCGCGGATCCAGCGCTGCAGGAGTCCCTGCTTTTCCGCGGCGACGTTCTCCAACTGGTTGGTGACGATCGTGGCAATCACGTTGTCGGCCGTCCGCACGGCAAACACGCTCACCACCGCCAGTGGCGCCAAAGAAACCAGGAGAAAGATGAGCGTGATCCGCAGTTGCAGACTGCCCAGCAGGATAGTTTTCACATCTAGGACGACCTTCACTGGTCCGCGGCCCGCTCGATCTTCGGCTCACACCAGCAGGCCCAATCAAAACTGTACGAGCCGTCGGAATCGGTGACGAGCGACAGCACGACGGCCCGGCCCGCCCAGGGCGCAAGGTCGACGGAAAGCGGCTGCCAGGGCCCGGGCGTCATCCGCTGCCGCGCCGCTTCCTTGCCGTTGACCTCCACGATAAACACCACGCCTTCCGAACGCGAGTCGTCGCGGAGCCCAACGCGGCACGTAAACCGCGAACGGTCTTCGCTAAGCGTCATCGGGAAATGGGCGATGGTCTGCCCGTAATGGGGCGGATGGGCGAAAAAGCCGGGCCGCATCGCACCGTCGACGGAAAACTGCTCCAGGCGCAGAGCCGCATGTTCGGCCCCGACCAGTTCCCGTCCCGCGTCGTCGAAAAACATCACCACGGGCGACTGCCGGGTCAGATCGACAGGAAGCTGCACCGCCGGCGGTGTCTCTCGCAACAAGAAGACGGCGCCGGGCAGGAGGGCCTCGGTTCGCAAGGTTTCGCCCTCGCGGTGGATCGCCCGCCGGCCCTGGCTGTCGACCGCCAGTGTGTAGTTGCCGCCGCCGGCAAACGCCACCGCGGCCTCCGTCTGGCCTCGCCGCTGAATCCGCGGCTGGTGCCATCGAGCCCAGTCGAAGCTCGGCGAGCGATCTTCTCCGGGCTCCACGGCGAGTTCGACCGTGACGCGTTTGCCGGCCAGCGGCGTGAGATCGAGTTCGATCACCCGCGGGGTTGGCGAGGCGTGGTGTACTTGCTGGGTAAGCGTTTGCTTTTCATCGGTGGCGGACATCCGGAACGTCACCCCGTCGGACCTGCCCGGCTTCATGGCGGCTTCCGCCATCGCGACATTGCTCAACAGTTTCAACTCGCCTTGCTGGGGCAGATCGATCTGGTAGCGGGCATAGGCGACTCCGGTGCCGCCTTGGTAGGGCGGATGGGCGGCGAGGGTGTCGTTGCCGTCTTCGGTGAACCCGCCACCGTCGTCGGCTGAGCCGGCGCCTCGCCACTGTTGGCCCTCCTTGTCGTACGGCTGCGAGCCGCAGACGGCTCGCTCGATCCCTTCGACCAGGTCGAGCACGATGCTCGTGCGGCTGCGTGTGCGGAGGATGGCCAGATCGTCGTTTGCCGTCACGCCCGCGCAAACCACCTCCGCGGGCAGCGATGCCACATGGAATGCCTCCGCGGCGCGTGGGTCTTCGAAATAGGGATACCAACGCTCGCTTTCCAGACCGAAGAGGCGGGTCTCATCATAGGCCCGCCAGTCGGGGATCGTGCCGCGACCTTCCGCCTGCCATGTGCCGGTCACCGTGCGGCTGATGTGTTGCTCACCACATACCAGCCGCCCGTCGATCGTCCGCACCGCGCGGCGGCCATCTTGGGTCCGCCAGGGGAAAGCGACATCCGCGGGCCAGGCCGCTTCGAGGTCGATGTCGAGCCGGTTGGTGAGGTGGAAGCGGGCCTCGTCGAAGAATTGCCGGGAGAAGCCGGTCGGCTGCCGGAGCTGTTCCAGGTTCGGCTTGAGTGTTGGAATCACACCCCAATGTTCGTAGGCCTCGTTCCAAGCGGCGTAGAGCTGATCCATCGTCGGCGCGGCGCAGCCGAGGTAGCCGTTGATGATCGTGTACGGCCGCAGCAGGTAGGAGCTGATCGGATGGGCGGTGGCGAGCTGGCGCCGATTCCAGGTGCCCTCGGAATGCTGGATGCCCCAGGCGTGGCGCTGGGCAAACGCCTCGTAGCGGCAAGTCATCTCGTTGAGCCCTTCGCCGCTGAGGGCTACCTCCGGCAGGGCCTGGCGAAGTTCGCGGTGCAGGGCCAGGTTGCCGTCGATCATCGACATCCCGTCGATCAGGCCGTTGTGGTCGTTGTAAAGGCAGAGCGTTTGATCGAGGTGGAGCGAATCGATGTGATAGCCGCGGCAGAGTGCGACCATCGCCGCGACGAAGCAATCGCGCCACGGCCGGTGGGCCGGGTTGATGTAGGCGAAGCGGATCTCCGGCTCGGCGCGGTCCCAGAGCCACCAGAGCTTCTCGTGCTCGCCCCACGGACTGCGAACCTGGTACGGCTCGAATTGCTTGTAGAGCGGGTTGAGCGGATCGACGCCGAAATAGTTCACATGGAGCATGACCCGAAATCCCAGCTTGTGCGCGGCCTCGACGAAGGGGGCGAGCCCTTCGCGCGGGGCGTCGTAGACCGGATAGTCGCGGTCGTAGCCCGCCTTGCGCCAGTCGGGGACGTAGAGGATCGTCTGCTTTGGATCGAGTCGCTCGGCGAGCGGCTTGAGCAGGTCCGTGCTCAGGCCCATGATGACCATGGCCCGAATGTCCTTGACCCAGCCGGGCTTTTGCCGCTCAATCGGCACCGGTTGGAAATGCTCCACCATCCATTGGCGATAGCGACGGGCCGGCACGCGCCAGTCGCCCTGGTAGACGCCAAGCCGCCACGGCACCGACTCGCAGGCGGTCAGTTGGTCAAAGGGAGCATGGTTGATCATGGTGAGGGTCAACTGCCAGCCGTCGGCGTTGCGATCGACGACGAGCCGCTTGAATCGCCCGCGATCGTCCTCCGCCCAGACGAAAAAGCCGCCTTCGGGCCCTTCGACGACCACCAACTGCGCCTCCCAGCCGATGGGATAGTCGAACTGGTGCCGGCGGCCCGGGCTGTCGGGCGAGAGCCGAATTCCCGATCGGCCGGGAACGACGATCGCATAATCCAACGGTATGCGGCCGATGGCCCAACTCAACCCCCAGACTCCCGGCTCGGGCGATGAAGCCTTCTGGGCAATGCTCAGTTCTCCTTCGGCGCCGGTGCGATAGGTTGCCTCGGCCCGCGCGCCTTTCAGGCCGGAAAAACGATCGTAGCGGCGCAGGACTTCGCCGGGCTGACTCGATCCTGTGCAAGCCTCCGCGCCGTGCTCACCCGCCGTGCGATGAATCGTCAGTGGCGCCGTATCCGCCACCGGGCGGACATAGACCTTGCCGCCGCTGCGCAGATCGACCAGCGAGCCGCAGCGAAACACGGCATCAAACTGTGGCGAGTGGATTTCAAGCGGCGGGCAGCCGGACGGATCGCCCAGCAGCACGAGGCAAACCAGAAAAGCGGGAGTGTAAGTCATCAGAGTCCCATGGGATCGGATCAGAGCCACAGGGGTCGGGTGGCCTGGAGTCGTACAAGTGCGTCTTAGCGGACGTCCTTCAGATGCTGGATTTCACGGGCGAGGACCGAGCCCTGCTCCTGGGCCGGGAACTTGCCGAGGGACTCGTTCTCAATGCAGAGATCGTTGGAATAACCGGCCTTCTTGAGGATTTCGACAATGCGGCGGAAGTCGAGATCGCCCTCGTAGATCGGGCAGCAGTATTCGCCGTACTTCCAGCCCCGCTGCCGTTGCTTCTCGCGCTCGGATTCCGGGTAGCAGATGCTCTTGCAGTGGGTATGCACGACGCGGGGAGCGAACTGGGCATAGAGATCGTAGAGCTTCGAGAGCGGATGGCCGAACCAGTAGAAGTTGGCCGTGTCGAGCGTCAGTCCGAGTCGCGGGGATCCGACGCCATCGAAAACGGTCTTCAAGAAAGCCGGATCGTTCGTCGTGCCGCCGTGATTCTCGATGCCGAAGGCCACGCCGGTCGACTCCGTGGCCGCGATCAGTTTGCTCAAGATGTCGACGGCGAAGGCGGGAAATTGCTCCTCCGACGTCTTGCGACGCACGACATCGATGCGGATTGCCTTGGCGCCGAGGGCTTTCGCTGCTTCGGCGGCCTTTGCGGTCCACTGAAGCTCGAACTCCGGCCGTTCGTCGAAGCGGTTCGACATGCAGAAGGCCGTGATCTTCACGCCGGCCGCTTTCGCGTCGGTGGCGAGTTGCGAGATCCCTTCCAAAGTGGCAAGCGAGTATTGTCGCTCAGGATGGAACAGGGCGGGAATCGACAGATCGTCGTGAATCGTGGCCGCCACGCTCTCGGCGCCGATTCGTTGCATGGCCGCCCAGCAATTCTCCGCCCCGGTGACGGCGAGATGGGCGTCCCGGCAGCCGACGAAGAGCTTCTTCTCTGCCGATCCCGCCGCCACAGCCGATCCCAGCCGGCCCAGCGAAACTCCGGCCAACGCGCCGAGCGATCCGGCGACAAACTCTCTGCGAGTGACAGTCAACGTCATGGTTGTCGTTCTCCTGGTGGATTCCGCGATTCCGCAGTCTTGCCGGTCACGTCCGGCTAGGAGCCGTGCTCGGCGCCATTATAATCAAATACTCGCCAGAGTTTCAGAAATCGTGGGGCAGGTTTGCAGCCGGCCTTCTTCGCTCGCCGATTCGAGTCAGGCTGCAAGACTGCCCCACAACGCTTGTTTGGCATCTTGGCGGGGGGTGACTACCATGGATCGCTGGGAAGTCGGCCAGACAACGACACTGCTGGCAGACAGAGGCGTCGTCGCTCCGTGCGTCAACCTTTCATTGAATTGCATCCACGGCGACAACCAATCCATCGACTGCAAGATGCCGGCGAGGCACGGCCAAGCTCACTTGCGTCCTATGCGCTTCCGTAGCTCCAAAAGCCGCGTCACTTGCTCTTCACTCAGCCCGGCTGCGAGCTGCTCGGGCGTGAGGCTTCGGAGAACCTCTTCGGGCGGTAGCCCCCGGATCCGCTTCTCCGCCGGAAGCCTTTCCAGCACCGAGGTCAAAAGCTCGTCCTCAACTCCGCCCAGTACCGTGGCCAGCAGTTCTTCCTCCACTTCCCCCAGATACTGCGTATCTCTATGTTGCATCGCAAAATCCTCGCCCAGGCTACGAAATTGCTGAACCTGCTGGAGCATATAGACCAGCAATGCCTCATGCCCCGTCCCGGTCAACTGTTCTATTATACGCTCCCGGTCTCTGAGAAATACATGACTCACCAGCGACAGGACGGCTTCGCCGCGCTCGGCCATCACGTCGGTCTCCACCAGCCAAGTCGTACACGGCAGACCGGCGAGGCGGAAAACGCCCCGCTCATGTTCGCTCATCTTGCCGCCCAAAGATTGCAGCTCGCTGCGAATCGGCCGAGTGACAGTCGGCGCAAGGACGATCAGCGATATGTCTTGTTGGGGGACTAGCTCCACCTGCTGGCCACGCCAAAGAAAGGCACAACCGAGCAGTTGCGACAGGTCACCCTGTGCAAGAGCATCGGTCGGGCCTTTGAACTGAATCAGCGTGAAGCGGTTCAGTAGCGGCAGCAGCACGCCCAAATCCCGACGGCCGGCTTCGGAGAGGTTTCCCGCCTCACGGCGAATCAGTAGGATGTCCACTCGCAACGGCAATTTGCCGACCGGCACTTCCTCAAGGACGGTATACGCCGTAGCCAGCACATGGTCCAACAGTCTCGCTAACAGCGGATGCCACCAAGTCCGCGTCTTGCCCGGCTGATCGCGAGAACTGCCGGCGTTGGATGCGTCGGGATCGCTCATGCCGCCAGTATATCGAGCGGTGTGTGGGCTCGTCTAGCTGGTTATACATTCTTGCTGGAATCAGCGATTGCGGAGGGCCTTTCAGAAGGGTAAGCTTGACAGAAAAAACCCGCTCGGTTCAAAGCGTTATGACACTTGCTGATCGCTGTGCGTGGAATTTCGAGGACGAGATCCGATCGCGAGGAAGCGACTATTATCGTGAAGGCCGCGTTGAACTGGATTCGGCAACCGGGTCGATAATTTCCGCCTCGGTGAACGGTCGTTCCGGCAACTACGAGGTCTTTATCGACCACGGCGACGCTCGAAGCGGCGTGCTCGAAGTCTGGTGCGGCTGTCCCTACTTTGGCGATGAGGGCCCCTGCAAGCATATCTGGGCGACGATCCTTGCCGCCAGCGCCCGGGGCCTTGGCCCACAAACCGGCAAGCGCGATTTGTATATCATCGAGGGAGAGCCGCCTGAAGGCGAATACGGCGAGGCCGAAGAGGAGGAGTCCGACGATTGGGATTTTGAACCAACGTACTCGTGGCGACATGACAACGGCCGCCGATCTCCAGCACCGAGCAAGATCGGAAAATCGCCGCCGCGAGGCATCGCGAAATGGCAGAGTCAGCTCTCGCAAGTCTTCCAGGACGTCCGTTCTTCGATGCCGGGCGGCTCGCTCCAGGGCCTGCAGCAGGCTCGCGAAGCATGGTACGTGCTCGACGTCGCTTCGAGTTTGAGCGACGGCGGCCCGGTCGTTAAACTTTTCCAGAGAGAAGCCCGGCAGAACGGCGAACTCGGCAAGCTCAAGCAGTTGCGTCTTCGCAAGCCGGAGATCAGCCGGTTTCCGCTCCCGGATGACCGCGAGATGCTGCGACTGCTGCTGGCCAACCATGACGAGAGCGACGACGGATACGGTGGGGCTTATCGATCGCGCTACGGGCACTACGGCGGCTACGATCCGGCGATCACGGAAGTCCAGATAGCGGCCGACGCCCGCGAGCAGTTGCTGCCGAAGCTCTGCGCCACCGGCCGGTTCGTCTGGATGCTGGATAGCGATACGCAAGATGCGGAGGAAGATCGCCGTCCGATAGCCTGGGACGATGGGCCACCGTGGCGATTCCGGCTCTCGGTGGAGGCCGACGACAAGAACGAGCGATGGCATTTTGAGGGTCAACTCGTCCGCGAAGGGGAGGAAAACCCGATTCCGCTAACGAAGCCCGCGATGGTCGTTGACGGCGTGGTGTTGATGGCAGACCGGCTTGCGCGGCTGAAGTCGCCGGAAAGCTCCGGCTGGACGTCGGCGTTGCGGGCGAACCCCGACGTCGAGATTCCCTACCGGGATCGGGGCGAATTGTTGCGTCGCCTCTGGCAGTTGCCGTCGCGGCCGGAGATGATTCTCCCCCCCAATCTCCGTTGCGAAGAGATTCGCCTGCCGCCGCAGGGCCGGCTGACGGTTCGATCCCCCAAGGAGATCTACAATCGCGGCCGACTTTTCGGAGACGTCGAGATTCGATACGGCGGAAAGACGATCCGGCCGGGCGAGACCGCCGCCGCGGTGTTCGACGCGGATGCGGAGCGCGTGCTGATTCGCGACCTCGACGCTGAACGCGAGTTGCTGACCTTTCTGGCCCAGCGGGGAGCCCGGCCCAGCGATTCCTACAACGCCCGCGACCACGACGTTTGGATTTCCACCCAGCAGTTCAGCGGCCTGGTGCAGGCGCTGGTTGCGGCCGGTTGGGAGGTTGAGGCCGAGGGGCAGTTGATCCGCAAAGCCGGACAGTGCCGGATGAGCGTCACCTCGGGGATCGACTGGTTCGATTTGGACGGCGTCATCGACTTCGACGGAGTCCACGCCGGGCTGCCCGATCTACTGGCGGCGATTCGCCGCGGCGAGAAGTACGTACAGCTCGGGGACGGCTCGCGGGGCCTCTTGCCCGACGAGTGGCTGGCTCGCTTTGGGGCACTGGCCGACTTGGGAACCGCCGAGGACGGCCATATTCGCTTTCGCCCGTCGCAGGCGCTGCTGTTGGATGCGCTGCTGGCCGCCCAAGGCGAGGTATCGGTCGACCGTCGCTTCGCCGGCATCCGTCGCAAGCTGCGATCGTTCAAGGGTGTGTCGCCGCGAAGCGAGCCGCGCGGTTTCGGCGGCGAGTTGCGCCCGTATCAGAAGGAGGGGCTCGGCTGGCTGCACTTCCTCCGCGACTTCAACCTCGGCGGCTGCCTGGCGGACGACATGGGATTGGGCAAGACCGTGCAGGTGCTGGGCCTGTTGCAGTCGCGGCGCACGCGTCCGAAAGACAGCGAAGGGCGGCGGGCGCCGTCGCTGGCCGTGGTGCCGCGGAGTCTCGTCTTCAACTGGCAGGAAGAGGCCCAGCGATTCACTCCGCACCTTCGCGTGCTCGATTACACCGGACTTCAGCGCGACGGCCTGCTGGAACACTTCGACGATTACGACCTGGTGATCACCACATACGGAACTCTCCGTCGCGACATCGCCCGACTGAAGGACATCCGTTTCGACTACGCGATCCTCGACGAGTCGCAGGCGATCAAGAACGCGCAGTCGCAGCGCGCCAAGGCATGCCGGCTGCTACAGGCCGACCATCGCCTGGCAATGACCGGTACGCCCGTGGAAAATCATCTCGGTGAACTCTGGTCGCTTTTCGAGTTCCTCAACCCAGGGATGCTGGGAAGTTCTTCCGTGTTCCAAAGACTTTCCAAGTCCTCGTCGAGCGACGGCGAGGATCTGGCCGTGCTGCGGCGGGCTTTGGGACCGTTTCTGCTTCGCCGCACGAAGGGCCAGGTGCTCACCGAACTGCCCGACAAGAGCGAGCAAACGCTCTACTGCGACCTGGAGGGGAAGCAACGGAAACACTACGACGAGCTTCGCGACTACTACCGCACGATGCTCTCCGAGCGGATCCGGGAAAGCGGAATAGCGAAAGCGAAGATCCATGTCCTGGAGGCGCTCTTGCGGCTGCGGCAGGCGGCTTGCCATCCCGGTCTGATCGATAAGAAACGGCTCGACGAACCGAGCGTGAAGCTCGATACTCTCCTGGAGCAACTGCGGGAGGTGATCGACGAAGGGCACAAGGCGCTTGTCTTCTCCCAATTCACCTCGTTTCTGGCGATCGTTCGCCGCCGCCTCGACGCGGAGAAGATCCCTTACGAGTATCTCGACGGTCGCACTCGCAACCGCCGGGAGCGGGTCCACCACTTCCAGGAGGATGCCGGCTGCCCGCTGTTCTTGATCAGCCTCAAGGCCGGCGGGCACGGGCTGAATCTGACGGCCGCCGATTATGTGTTCATTCTGGATCCGTGGTGGAACCCGGCGGTGGAGGCGCAGGCGGTGGATCGGACGCACCGCATCGGCCAGACCCGGCACGTTTTCGCGTATCGTCTCATCGCCCGCGATACGGTGGAGGAAAAGGTGCTTGAGCTTCAGAAAACCAAGCGCGACCTGGCCGAGGCGATCGTCTCGGCCGACGGCAACGTGCTGCGGAACCTTACGGCGGAAGATTTGGAGATGCTGCTGGGCTGAGGTTCCTCTGCGGGTCGCTTCCAATCTCCGGCTCAGGCCAACAGCGAAATGGCTGCGAGCACTCCGACCGCAGTCATGCCGGTTTGGGTTTGAGGAAGGATCGTCCTCGACTCAGGAAGCGGAACAACGGGGCGCAATGGCGGTGCCATCCACACGGCTTTTTCTTTGCCGCGGTCTTTGGCGCCATGGCCGGGACTTCAATGAGATAGTAGATCCTGGCCATACTCATCGGGAAGACGTTGCGCAAGATCCATGCGCCCGTGGAGCACACGTCCAATCTCGACCTGGCCATCATCTCGCGTTCGGTAGAGCAGGAAGTGAGGCGGGCGACGGACCTGGCCCACGTCGGCCGTCACGCGCAGTCGGCTGTGGGACAGGTGATACGTCCGCGCAGTTGCGGCAATCTCCGCACGAGTTTGGCTGCCGGCTCGTTGCGGATCCTCGGCGACATCCAGAATTCCCTTGACCAAGAGGGCTTCGTAGCGCCATCGGCCCTGCACGCCGAAGCGATCCTCGCTCCAGGCCAGAATCGACTGCATATCGCGTTCGGCCGCAGGCGAGATAACATACCGGGGCATCGATTCACTCGCCGCATTTGCGCTTCTGGACTTGCTCGCCAGCCCGGTCACCAATCTGACGGATGAACTGCCGCAACTCCTGCTCGCTGTCGATCCGCGTGCCTTCGCCCTGATCCAACTCGCGGAAACCTTCCGCCGCCAGGCTGCGTAGCAGCGCCAGCTTTTCCTCTGCTTCGCGCGACTGCTCCTCCAACAGACGCAGCCCGGCGCGCATGACCTCGCTGGCGTTCTTGAACCGCCCCGACGTCACGAGGCCCTCGACAAACTGGTCGTAACGGTCCGTCAAGTTGATATTCCGCGTCGGCATGGTTCACCTCCTCTGGCGATCTGATTTTACCAAGCAAGCCGTGAGGGTGGAAGGGTGGAGGCGACCCGGTGACATGGAAAAGAAGATGGGGAAGAGCCAAGCTGGTTGGGGTTTGAGAAAGGATTACCGTCGACTCTTAGCGCGCGGGGGGGCGGCAAGAAAATCCGCCCGACACATCTCGCGTTGGCCGTTGCGATGAAGCGACTATGGTTGCGGCCTTTGAGTCGCGTTAGGATAGGAGGTTGTCTACCCAAAAACATGCCCTGGAAAGTTGTCTCAAGGAGAGCGAGATGCGCCCGACCATTGCTTTTGTCCTGTTCTTCATTGCGACCTCGGCGGCGGCGGCGCGGCCTGAGTTGATCGTCGACATCGACTTCAACGACGAGGTGATCATCCGCCCCGAACCGATCACCGCGGCCGAGGTTGAACAACTGGTGCGGGATCTCCACGCGCAGGGCACTCAGACGCTCCTGCTCCGCATGGGATACCTCGGTTATCTCCCCTACCGCACGAAGCTCGGCTATCCGATCGGCTTCGACGCGGAACACGCGCGCCGCCACCCTTTCAGTCGCAACCTCGATTCGAAGAAGCTGGAACAGTTTATCGAGAGCCGGCAACGCGATAATGCCCGCTATCGGAAAGTCATCGAGACCTTCAACCCGCCGGAGGTCTTCATCCGCGTGGGGCATGAACTCGGCATGAAAGTCGTCTTGTGGATCGACATCTTCGACGACGGCTATAGCGGCCATCGGTCGAAATTCATCGACGAGCATCCGCACTGCCAGTGGACCGCCCGCGACGGCAAAACGCGTTTCGAGGGCTTGATCAGCTATGCCTGGCCCGAATCGCGGGCATTTCGGCTCGCTCAGGCCAAGGAGCTTCTCGATCTTGGGGCCGACGGCATCCACTGTTCGACGAGCGCCCACTGCCGGCATCTGCCCAATGTTCAAGAGGACGATTTCTACGGCTTCGAGGAGCCGGTCGTCGCGGAGTACCGCAACCGATACGGCGTCGACATCCGCACCGCGGCGGATTTCGACAAGGAAGCCTGGCACACGGTCAAAGGCGAGTTTATGAACCGGCTCTACCGGGAGCTTGCCGAGGTATGCCACCGGCGCGGCAAGGAATTCTGGGTGGGACTGCAACTCGGCGAGTACACACACCTGGCCGCCGATCCGTACTTCGGCAAAAACGTTGTGGCGCGCTATCGAAATCTCTGGCAAGATCTCGTCGATCAAAAGATCGCCGACGCTTTCATCGTCGGCGACTACGAGATCTGCTCGACGCCGGACCATGCCTACTGGAAGGCCAAGGCGCTGAAACCCGAACCCGGCGACGATCTCTTCGCCTGGGCCGCCGGTTACTACCAGCCGCACTGCAAGGGCAAAACGAAGCTCTACCTGTTCGGAGAGTGGCTGCCCGGTTCAACCGAGGCGCTCGACACGCGGCTGGCATTCTGGGCGGCGAAAGTTCTTGCCGGCGAGTTCGACGGCATCGATCTTCACGAGGCGATGAATTTCGAGAAGACGCCCCGAGGCATGGAATTGCTGGGGCGAATGCGGCAACGGCTCGACGGCAAGGAGGTTCCGCCGCTGAGAGTCGAGAGTCAAGGGTCAAGAGTCGAGAGCCAGGCCCCTTGACCGGCCTTCGACACGGACGCTCAACTGTCCGCTGTCAGAGGCAGATATGGACGAAGATGCCCCCTTTGCAGGCCCTGTTTCACGGCGCCAATCGCAAGAGCTTGCCGCCTCCGCCGGGGAGCCGCAGTTCGGCGCGGGCACCGCCGGTCGAGGACCATGCGCGGGACGTGGCGTCGAAGATTTCGAGATTGCCGGGAGCGACCAGGGTGAAGGCGGATTCGCCCTTGTAGTCGAGGTTGACCACGACGACATGGCTCGGCCGGTCTGGCTTGCCGAAGTATCCCAACAAGGCGCCGCGGCACCGCTCTCGCGCCTTGACGTCCTGAGCCGGCAGGGGCGGGTCGAAGCGGAAAGGGGCGTTCTCCGGCAGCGACTCGGCGCCCTCGGGAGTCATGCCGGCGTGATAGGCGGCCAGCGACGCCAACGGTTGAACCTCCTCGGCGATGGTAACGAACTCACGGTTGAGCGTTTCCAGGGCGTGGTAGATGGGCGTGGGCGTTCCATCGGCTAGGGCGATGCCGCCGGTGTGGCCCGGCCAGCAGTAGACGTAGTACGAGATTCCCTGTGCCCCATAGGCCAGCGTCGTGTAGACGAGATAGCGCATTTCCTCGGCGTTGGGCACGCGCATGGCGGGCGTCCAAGAGCAGGCCTGAACGATGTTCAAGAAAGGCAAGTTGGCATCGAGCGCCGCCCGGCGGATCATCGCCAGATTGAGGAAATAGCCCCCCGTATCCCCGTTGCTGGTGAACTGGTAATGGTCGTAACTGATCAAGTCCGGCTCGACGATCTTGACGTACTGGCGGAGATGCTCTCGATAGGCGGTGACCGTATCGCCCTGGTTGCCGAGTTGCTCGTTGTTGGCGTAGGTGGGAAAGAGATTGATGTAAGCCATGCGGGCCGGGTCGCGTTGGCGGAGGTAGGCGACCAGCTTGCCGAGTGCGGGAAACTTGGCCGCGCCGGGCTCGTCGGTGATATAGTAGCAGTACAGCGCAGGATGGCGGCGGACACGGTCGATCAATGCGTCGAGCTTCTCTCGTTGCGCGGGGTCGTCCAGGGTGGCGGGCGAGAGCAGCCCGTCGCGGAGCTGCGCCCGCAAGCCGTGCCGCTGGACCAAGTCGAGTTCGTTCTCACTGCACCAGACGACGTTGAACCCGCCGTCGGCCATCTGGCGGGCAGCGGCGTCGCTCATGGGCGGACCGGAGGGATGATATCCCGGGCCGGCGTAGTAGGTGACGATCGGTGTGCCGACGCTCCACGCCTTCGTCTCGTTGGCGGGGGCGGAGAGGGCCAATCCGTCAACGGCAAGTAGCAGAAGAACAGTTGCAGCCAGTCGCATGGTGCATCTCCTTATGTTCGGTTGGATACCCGGCAAACATCGC
Source organism: Rhodopirellula sp. (assembly GCA_012728855.1). Classification (GTDB taxonomy): domain Bacteria; phylum Planctomycetota; class Planctomycetia; order Pirellulales; family Thermoguttaceae; genus JABWBD01. Next base: position 33,521 of record JAAYEH010000049.1, read on the forward strand.
CCGCTTCCGACGGAGGGCCATTGGTCCCTTGCGTTCTCGATGAATGCACTTGTCCCAATCTACCTGGAAGGACAGGGAGGATCAATGAAAAAGACTCCCGACCCCTTCCTGGTTGCTGAATCCGTTCCGGCACTAGACTCTCGACCCTGGACTCTCGACTTCTTCGATCGGGGCTTGACTGGCGCTGCTGGGGAGTACAAGCTGGATCACTCCGGCATTGGCGTTGCCGGGGATGATTCTAAGAGGCCCTTTTTTGCGATGGTTTCGCGTGGGAGAGATCACGATGTACCGCTGGGCCGTTTTGGCTGTATGGTTGACACTCGCCGGGCCGATGTTGCTGCAGGCCGCAGATGAACCGGCGGCTCGGCCGAACATCGTGCTGATGATGGCCGATGACCTGGGCTGGGCCGACGTGGCGTTTCACGGAGGAAACGCGCCGACGCCGCACCTTGACCGCCTTGCGCGGGAAGGGCTCGAGTTGACGCAGCACTACGTCGCTCCCGTGTGCAGTCCGACCCGGACCGGGCTGATGACCGGCCGTTGCTGGAGCCGCTTCGGTGTGACGACGCCGCAGAACACGCGGGCGCTTCCTTGGGATACGGTTACGCTGCCACGCGCTTTGAAGAGTGCCGGTTACGACACCTGCATCACCGGCAAATGGCATCTGGGCTCGCTGCCCGAGTGGGGGCCGAATCACTTCGGCTTCGACCATTCTTACGGTTCGCTGGCCGGCGGCGTCAGCCCGTGGAATCACCGTTACAAAAAAGGCCCCTACACCCGCACCTGGCATCGCAACGAGGAACTTCTCGAGGAACCGGGCCACGTCACCGATTTGATTGCGGCGGAGGCGATCCGCTGGATCGAAACCCGCGGCGAGAAGCCCTTCTTTCTCTACGTGCCGTTCACGGCGGTTCACCTGCCGATCAAAGAGCCGGAAGAGTGGCTGGAACGCGTACCCAACGGCATCGCCGGCGATGTGCCGCGACATTATGCCGCTTGTGTCATGCATCTGGACGACGCCGTCGGCCGGATCCTCGCCGCGCTGGAGAAGGAAGGCAAGCGCGACGACACCCTGGTCGTCTTTACCAGCGACAACGGCGGGAGCACGGTGGAGAACAACGATCTGAAGTATCCCGACGACAACTGTCCCAATGGCAAACTGACGGGCAACAACAAACCGTTGCGCGGCCAGAAGGGAGACCTTTACGAGGGCGGGACGCGGGTGCCGACGATCGTCCGTTGGCCGGGGCACGTGAAGCCCGGCAAAGTGGAAACTCCGGTGCAGATCACCGACTGGATGCCGACATTCGGCTCGTTGGCCGGCTACCGACCTGATCGCGACGTGAAACGGGACGGCATCGACATCACTTCGCTGCTTTTCCGTCACGCGAAACTTCCCGAGCGGCCTCTGTATACGGTCGCGCCGGGATGGCGTGGGCGTTCACTGCGGTGGGGAGAGTGGAAACTGATCGATTACGGCGCCGGAAGAGCCTCCAAGATGGAATTGTTCAACCTGGCCCGCGATCCTGGCGAGACCGAAAACCTGGTCGAGCGGCAGCCGGGGCAAGTGAAGGCGTTGATGGCCATGCTGGGCAAAATTGCCGAAAGCGATCGCGACGCTATGGTTGAGCCGTAAGTCGCCGCGAGTGAATAACTGTCGCGCGACGTGAGAAGGGGGTCGGGAGTCTTTCTTCCGTGTCGGCCGAGCGATGCTTTCGTGTTTGGATAAACCCTCTTCGGGCCGACACGGAAAAAGGACTCCCGACCCCCTCGGCCGCCCCGCCACCGGCAAGTACGTCAGGCTTTCCAGCCGGACGGCAGGCTACGACCAGACTGCAAAGCCCGACTTTTCGTTACAGTCGGGCCGGGAAGCCTGGCGTATATGAATTTCCCACCAAGCTCTTTACGTTGCCCAAACCATCTGTGAACTAGGCTTGACTAAGCTCTGCGCGGCGGAGCCTGGCAAGCCACTAGTTTGCCTAAAGTACGCAAAACAGTTCCGGCTATCGACCGCACCCGCCACAATCGGCGCAATCGGCACAGGCTTCCCGGTGTTTGGAATCTCTTGCTCGCCGTTGCCGGCTTTGCAGGAGGAAGAAAGCCCGTTGCAGAGGCGAAGGAGTGGATGGCGGCGCCTTGACAAGATGAGAACGTCCCAGTTTGATGGACGATACCCTTTTCCTCGGACGTGGAGCAAGTGAAATGTTGCGTCAACGAAGACATCTGGTTTGGAGCGTTTTGGCGGTACTGATGCTGGCCAACACATCGACGGGCCAGGCGTGTGATTGCCTCTGGCCCTGGAATTGGTGTCGCCGTCCCACGGCGGCTTACGCGCCGGCGACGTATGCCGCGCCGGCTGCGGCGCCGGCGTGCGGACCCTGCGTTCCGGCGACGACCTACATGCCGGTCACGGCGTACCGCACCGTTTATCAGCCGACGGCGGTGACGACTTATCAGCCGGCCAGGTCAGGATGCGGCCTGTTCAACTGCTTCGGGTTGTTCGACTGCTGCGGACGGGGATCGGCGGCAACGACCTATCGGCCGGTGACGAGTGTCGTCTATCGTCCCGCTTTGATGCCGTATACGACCTACCGCCCGGTAACGGCCTACTCGGCAAGCTCCTGTGTCCCTTCCTGCGATCCTTGCAGCACGACGACGTACAGTCTGGGCACCTCGTATAGTTCCACGCTAAGCACCGCCGCGCCTGCCTCGGGCTGCGCCAGCGGCGATTGCGGCGCGGGGGTGATCCGTTCGTACCCGGCCGCGAGCGAGTCGCCCGGAACGGTGGTCGCACCGAGTCAGCCGGCCCAGACGTTCAAGAGTGATCCTCAGCAGCCGAACGGCGGGAGCAACTCGCTGGAGTTGAAGCCGCAAACCGACTCAAGCTCGGATTTCCGCTTTCAGCAGCCGGAATTGATCCGGCCGAACGTAAGCCCGACCTCTCACACGCAGGCGCGCCAGGCAACCTTTTATCGTCCGGTTGCTGATCCCGCCGTGGCGAGCGCGCCAAAGACCAAGCTCGACACCAGTGGCTGGCACTCGGCCGGCCATTGAGACGTTCGCCGAACGTCAGGCTTTTGAGCCTGAGGGCAACGCCAAGTAGGCTTTCCAGCCCGACCGGGACGCAACGTCAGGCGGGAAAGTCTTAGAAGCCTTATTTTCCTGGTGTCGCAGCGCCGGATTGCAGCCGCAGGATTCGGCCGACGTGGTTCAAGAGGTCTTTCAGGCAGTCCGTCGGGGGATCGGAGGTCAGCCGATTGCAGCCGGTGGATCAGATGCTCTTTCCACAGGTCGACGATTACCATTTGGCGTTCGGTTTGTACGACCGGAAGCATGGGCTGTGCTTTACCGACCGGATTCAGAGCCACCTGCTGGAGTTGCCGAAGTTCGAGCAACGGCTGGAAGAACTGCACGACTCCAAAGAAAAATGGTTGTACTTCTTTCGGCACACCGAGACGATGGATGCCGACGCTTTGCCGGAGGCGTTTCAAGAACCGGTGTACCGGCGAGCGGCAAAGTAGTTGGAAATGCTGACCAAAGACTTCGTGGAACGAGAGCGTTATGAAGCGCGCGTGAAGGCGATTCGGGACGAAACGAGCCGGATCCAAGGCGCGGAACAACGGGGACGCGAACAAGGGTTGCAGCAGGGGTATATCGCGCGGGTGCATCTCTGCCAGCGGTTGCTGAAGCGCCCGGTGACCTCTCCGGCGGCGCACTCTGTGTAACCACAACTCTGGTGCATCGACTCGTATTTCTTGACCCCGCGTTACCCCGCCCTTACCCCGCTCTTTACCCCGCCTGCGCAGCTTAAGCTGAGACCCCGCCCCCCCTTGCGCGAGTCGCGCAAATTCGTAAAAAAAGGAGCAAGGCCCTCTGGGATTTGGACCTCGCTCCCCAAAACGAATCGTAGGCCAGTATTATCGATCTGGAAGAGGAAATCAAGCGACACAATCAGCAAGTGATGCAAAGGGGGAAACGCGTCTGTTATCGGACCGTTTGTACGGCTTGCCGGAAATCCGGCCCCTTTGCCCCGCATGAACTGCGCGCTCGAAATCTACGGTACACCGTCCAAAGCACCGTCGTCACGGTC